>JAFGRF010000339.1 GCA_016935295.1 Caldifarciminota bacterium
CGATTCCTGCGGGCGCCGAGCAGGCGCTACCTCAGGATGGCTGCCGTGGCGTCACCGACGACGGAGACATGGTCTATATGACCAAAGGGGCCAACACCCTCGGCTTCTGGGGGTACACCATCAGCACGGCGAGCTGGACACAACTGGCCGACGTGCCTGAGGGCAAGCACAAAGTGAAGGGCGGCACCGACCTGGCCTATGTAACGGTCGGAGACGTCGGCTACGTCTATCTGCTCAAGGGACAGGGCTGCGAGTTCTACCGGTACAACACCCAGACCGGGGAGTGGTCAAGTCTGGCGGATGCGCCGTGCGGCAAGAACGGACTGTGGCTGGCCGGTTCGTGGCTCGTCTACGACGGCGACCATTCGCTCTACGCGCACAAGGCGTTGTCGCAGGAGATGTACCGCTTCGACCTCCTTTCCGGAGCCTGGGACCCCGACGCGATCGACGGCATGCCGCAGGCAGGCAGTGACGGCGGCAAGGTCCAGTTGGGTCCGGGTGGTTGCGCAGCCTGGCTCGTCGGCGCGGTCTTCGCCCTGAAAGGCAACAACACGAACCAGCTCTGGGCGTACGTGCCGGGTAACGGCTGGCACGAACTCGACGCCATGCCTGAGACCGGCACGAGCGGTCAGAAGAAACGGGTACACCTCGGCGGCGATATCACCGCTACCGAGAACATGCTGTACGCCTTCAAGGGCAGCAAGACCAACGAGCTCTGGCGCTGCGTCCCGTATCCCGAGCCAGGGGATGGCGGCGCAATGGCCGGACGCACACCGATCGCCAGGTTCGCGCTGAGTGTAGCACCGAATCCGATGAGGCACGGCGCGGCCATCCGCTACGCTGTACCGGCTCCAACCAACGTTTCGCTCAAGCTGTACGACATCACCGGATCGCTGGCGAAGACGGTCAGAAGTGGTTGGGTGAAGCCGGGCAGCTACACGGCGAAGCTCTCGCCCAAGGGCCTGGCCCGCGGCGTCTACATCCTGAAGATGAGGAGCGACGCCTGCGACCTGACCCGGAAGGTGGTTATCGAGTAGCCCCACTCGACTCAGGCCCATAGAGCGGGCGGGGTCCCACGGCTCCGCCCGTTCTCTGCCTGTCTTGCCGATGAAATTTCGCGCGCTATGATAGTCGCGACTCATGTGTTACTCGCACAGGAGAACAACAGCCTCTGATGCCCAAATCACTTGATCCCTCAGCTCGCCTGAAGCGGCTGGAAGCGCTAGCCGACCTGTGGGGCAAGGTCGCCCTGTTCCATCCGGCGATTGTCACCAGTGATATCGACTGGAATCAGGCGCTGGTTCGGACTATTCCCAGGGTTGAGGCAGCCGAGACCCCGGAGGATTTGGCCGCGGCCATCAACGAGGAGCTGCTCCAGCCGCTGGATGACCTGCTGACGTTTGCGTGTGTGCAGGCCACAAGTCCCAAGCCGCAAGGCACAAGCCGGGACCTTGAAGCACGAAGGCTGACCGGCTCCATCGGCTATGTTCGAATCCCGCCGGCTGCGTCGCGGGGGCCCGAATTCCTCACCGATTTTCAGGCTGGGGTTGAAGCCCTGGGCAAGGTCGAGAAGATCGTGGTTGACCTGCGCTGGCCGGTCGCACTCGGCTACCGCGTGATTGACCCCGTACTCCAGTTCTTTGTCCGCACGCGGCTCTCGATGAGCCCGGTAATGAAGCGAGTCCACGTGGGCTGGAACGAGGACAACAGCCAGAGCCCGTACCAGCAGAAGTGGGAAGTGAGCGCCGGAGCTGCGCTGCAACCGATACAGGAGGCCGAGTGGTTTGTGACTGCGCTGTGTCCCGGCACAGATTTCACGCAGCTGAAGACGATTGCCTTGCCGACCGTACTCCTGGTCAACCGGCCGTTCGCAACAAGGTATTGCAGGGCCCTTGACGCGTTGCAGTCTCAGCCCGGAGTCGCAGTGGTTTTCGAGCCGAGCGGACCACCAGTGGCAGAGCAGCCTTTCCGGCTGGAGTACCCGGAGGGCTTGGTCGTGCAGCTCAACACGGAACGGCTGGTCGGGCACGCCGGGAACGGAGGATTCCGACCCGACCTCGTGGCTGATGGTGCGATTGGTTCGGACCAGCTGACCGAGGTCGCAGAGAAGGCGCGGCTCGCAGCCGCAAGCCGCAAACCACAAGCCACAAGCAGTGAGGCGGCGAACCTGGTCGATCTGACTCTGCCGGCACTGCTGTCCGGGACCGGGGAGAACCTGACCCGCGAGGAACGGCTGCTGGGTCTGTTCAAGGCCTGGAGCGTCATCCGCTACCTCGACCCGCACGTTGAGCTGTGCGACATGGACTGGTCATCGTGCCTCTCCGATTGGATACCCAAGGTCGAGGCGGCCGACAGCCTGCTTGCGTATGCGCGCGCTCTCCGGATGCTGACCGCGCACCTGCATGACAACAACGTCTTCTACTTCTTTCCAAATCTGCCCGAACCCCAGTCGCTGCCCGTGTTCTTCGGCTGTGTGGAAGGGAAGATTGTAGTCACGGACGTGATGGGTGCAGAAAGTGGAGGGTCGGCGACAGACCTGCAGGTTTGTGATGAGTTGGTGGAGTTCGATGGGAAGACGGTCCCAGAACTGGTTACCGACTACCGGTTGCAGGTTTCCTACTCGACTGAAGGCGCGTTCTGCCAGCGGATGTGCGACATGCTGGCATTCGGGACTGCCGGCAGCGAGGTGAAGATGGTCGTCCGCCGCGGGGAGCAGCTCGTCCCGCTAGCCCTCAAGCGAGCAGTCACGCGGCAGGCTCGGATTGCCCATTCGGCACGCAGGCGGTCGTCGGGCGGCTACCGGCTCCTTGACCAGGACATCGGCTACATCGACCTTGCCAGGCTCGCAAGCTTGGGCGAGTTCGAGCGTTCATTTGAGGCACTGCGTCAGGCTCGGGGCCTGATAGTCGACATCCGGGGCTATCCGGGATTCACGGTGCAGTTGGCGTTGTGCGCAAGGCTGATCGACCGGCCGATCAAGTCGGCGATCTACGAAGTTCCGATCGTGTCGGGCTATGACCGTGAGGAGCACGTCTGGAGCATCGGCCAGTACGAGGTCAAGCCCGACCCGAAGGTACACTACGGCGGTCCAGTTGTGGTGCTGGTCAACGAGAAGACCTTTGGCGGAGCCGAAGACGTTTGCATCTATCTCAGGAATGCCGAGCGAGTGACATTCGTCGGCGGGACCACTGCCGGGTGCAACGGCAACCGAGCCTGGCTCAGCCTGCCGGGCGGCGGTCGTCTCTGGTTCACCGGCATGCGAGTGAAGTTCGGGGACGGCAGGCCATTCCAGAACATCGGCGTTGTGCCCGAAGTGCCGGCCGCGCCGACCGTCGAAGGAGTCCGCGCCGGACGGGACGAGTTGCTGGAGAAAGGACTAGAGGTCCTTCGTCAACTCGTCCGTTGTCCTTCGTCGTCCGCACCGGAACAGGCCAGAAACGAAGGACGAGACGACAAGGGACGTCAGGGCTGATGAAAGAACGGATGCGACCGCTGCTGGGCAGCATCGGCTTCAGCGGGCTGGAGATCGACGCCTACCTGGCGCTGCTAGAGCAGCCCAACGCATCCGGGTATCAGGTGGCTCAGAAGATAGGCAAGTTGGTAGGGAGCACCTACAAGGCGCTGGATTCGCTGCGAGCCAAAGGCGCAGTCGTCGCGAACGAAACCGCGCGGCCGACGACGTTCGTGGCATTATCGATCAGTGAATACATGGATGCGCGGCGGCGCGACCTCGAAGACCTGCAGGTGCGGATTGAACGCGAGATGGAGGACATGGCAGCCCAGCCCGCGCACGGCGGCATCTTCGAGCTGGACAGCATCGCGCAGGTTTACGAGCGTTGCCGGAGCATGCTCCGCGGGGCGAAGGATGTTGTCCTGTTGAACATCGACGCCCGACCCTTGGCAGAGCTACGCAGCGAGCTGGTGGCGGCCGCAGACCGCGGCGTGAGAGTGCTCGTCAAAACCCGCGCGCCGGCCCGGATCCCCGGATGCGGTGTTATGGCACCAGCCAAGGCTGCCCCACCCGTCGTCGAGAGCGGGGACGAGCTGGGCGTCGTAGTGGACTACCGGGAATACGTGCAGGCATTCCTCAAGAGCGACGGTACCGGAGTCGAGGAGGCAATCTGGGTCCGGCAACCGCGTCTGGCGAGACAGGTCTGCTACCTGTTTCAGAGCGACTTCACGCTGACCCGGGTGAGGGTCATGGTCCAGGCCGGTAAGGCGGTCAAGGCAATCGGGCGTGAGATGGACCGGCTGACCCGCATTGCCGAAGTCGAGGCCCTGCCGGAACTCCTTCCGCAGGAGTGGGTGCTCACCGACGCGAGGAAGGGAATTCAGAAGCGGCGGAAGGCGTTGGCGGCAGGCTCACAACCGCCGCCGGGTGCGATGACCTCGCAGGTCAACAGGGTTACGTTGCGGCAGATCGAGTACATCATGGTGGCGACTTCGCGCACGGTCGTCATGGAGACGACCGCCTTGGAGCCTGCTCAGCCGCAGCCGGACAAACCCAAACAGCTCCCCTTGGACCCGGACTCCTACGTCGAGCCTCTCTATTGACGATGCCTTCGGAACGATGGGTGTCGTCCTTACGATGTCCCTGAATCGTCACGGTGGACTGGCCTCGCGGCCCAGGTCGATCCAAGCAGCCAGCAGACAAAAGCGGCGGCAGAAGCCGCCGCCGGAGGCTGGACCGTCTGTGGTCGTCTAGTCGCTTTCCTCCTCGTCAGCGTCGGCCTGCACCTGGATGCGTTTGATGATCTTCCTGCCCGCACCGGCCGGCAGGCCCAGGCTGATCACATCGGTTTCGTCGCCGAGGCCAAGCATGTACAGGTCGGCCATCTCCTCGGGCACGAGTTTCTTCACCGCCTGTTCGTAGTCGAGCCTGGCGTCGGCCAGCCTGGCCTTGAGCGCGTTTATCTCTTTCTTCTTGGCCACGATGTCGGAGTCCGGCTTCTTTGCCACTTCGAGCTTCTCGGTCTCCGCACGCTTGACCGCGAGGTCTGTCTTGATTTGGCCGGTCGCCTTGAGGTAGGCGATCTTGGCGTCGAGCAACTTGAGATGGTTGTCGGTGTCGAGCTTGTCCTCCAGGTCGAGGAGCTTGCCGTCCTTGAGCTTGAGGACCCGCTTCTTGCCGTCCTCGCTGATGGTGATGAGCTTGCCATCGTCACCCTTGGTGAGTGTGACGAGGTTCTCATCGTCGCCCGTGTTGACGATGATCGTCTTGTACTGCATCTTGCCCGCATCACGGTCGGTTTCGGCTGCTTGCCCGGGCACTGCGAACGCGACGCCGAAAACCACGGCCAGCGCTGGTACAAAGTACCTCACACTACCTCCTTTGTTTGGTGTATGGTGCACTGCAGCATATAAGACGGCCAGCCCCGGCCCAGGGTTGCCGCGCCGTAGCCGGCTCCCGGTGAGCCGCCAGCGAGCCCCAGCTCGCTCAGGGCAGCGCGAGCGAAGAGAGCTCCCGCGTCACTGCGTTCCTCAGAATGACCCTGCGGGTCACTTCCCCACGTTCAGCAGCGGTGTGAGCTTCTGGTCGAAGGGCGTGATGACGAAGGTGTTGTTCCCGGTCGCCGCGACCGACTTGAGCATCTCGATGTAGTACCAGCTCAGGTAGCTGTTGGTGAGCGAGCCGGCGATGGTGCGGTTGCGGTCGGCGATGCCCTGTGCTTCGACCCGCTTCCGTTCGGCTTCGCGGCCCTCTTTGACCAGCGTGAACTCCATCTTCTGGGCGTTCTGGTCCTCGGCGAGCTTGAGTTCAATCGCCTGCATGACGACATCGGGCAGTTTGACCCGGCGGAGCAGCACCCGCTCGCGGATGACACCCTTGCCGCTGAAGGCGATGTCGAGGAGCGAGTCAACCGTAGATGTGTAGACGGTGCGCCCGGTCGACGAGTAGAGCTCGTTGGCCGTAAAGCGGGATGCGGCGTCGCGCAAGGCCGTGCGAATCGATGGGCGGACTATCTTGTCGATGTAGTCCGGGCCGATGTTCTGGAATACCCAGCTTGCCCGGGTAACGTCAAGCCGGTACCAGACCGTGACGTCGAGCTCAACGGTGAGGCCGTTTGAGGCGAGGGCGTCAATCGCGTCGTCGCCCTTGAGCTGGCCTTCATCCTTCATGCCCGACATCGTGTAGGCGTTGGTGCGGACATCCATCAACGTGACGTTGACGATGGGCAGAACGATGTTCAGGCCGCTCGACATCTGGTTCTGGACCCGGCCCAGCAGCACCGGGACCCCGGCGTGCCCGGGCGGCACGATTCGGAAAAAGGACAGCAGGAGCAGTATTGCGATGATGACTATTGCGCCGGTGGTGATGCGACGAGCCACGGCCCGACCCTGCGGTGTCTGGCGCAGGACGAAGTAGGCGATGGCCATACCGACGATGATCAACAGTGCCAGTCCGAACATGTTGCCTCCTTTGTGTTCTTTCGGTCACCTACACTCTAGCAGAGAACCGGCTCGATGGAAGCACGACATGCCCGGAGGCCCCGGGCCTCAACTCCTCTGCCTGGACTCCGAACCGGTCGATGGCTGCGCATCGTCTGGCCCGTTTGACAAGCAACTCCGGCAGGATAGAATCGAGCCGTGAGCAGAGTCAGTATTGCCGTGCTGGCATCCGGCCGCGGCACCAACTTCGAGGCGCTGGTCCATGCCGCCCGGCACCCCGAGACGAACGGCGAGGTCCGGCTGCTCGTCGTCAACGTCCCAGATGCGCCCGTGCTGCGGCGAGCCGAAGCCGAGCACGTGCCCGCCGCCGTCATTCCCCACCGCCGGTTCAAAACCCGGGCCGAGTTCGAGCAGGCAATGCTCGCCGAACTCAATCGCCACAACATCAACCTCGTCTGCCTGGCCGGCTTCATGCGCATCCTCTCGCCGGTGTTCGTCAATGCCTTCGCGAACCGCATCATGAACATTCACCCTTCGCTGCTGCCGATGTTCGCCGGGCTGCAGGGAATACAGGTGCATGAGGCAGTGCTGGCCGCGGGCGTGAAGGTCACGGGCTGCACGGTTCACTTCGTGAACACCGACGTCGACGCCGGGCCGATCGCCGTCCAGCGGGCGATTGCGGTCCGCGAAGCCGACACGGCCGAGTCGCTCGCGCTGCGCGTACTGGTCGAGGAACACCAGGCCTACGCCGAGGCCGTGAAGCTATTCTGTACGGGACGGCTCCATATCGAGGGAAAGCGTGTCCGCGTCATCGACGTCGGCAGTTCGCCCGGTGCCTGAACGCAGGCTGCGGGTTGCCGTAGTCGGATGTGGGACCCAATCCCAGCTTGCTCATATCCCTGCGCTCAAGCTGAACCCGTCGGTCGAGATCACCGCGCTCTGCGACACCGACGTTCGGAAGCTGAACCAGCTCTGCGCGATTCACAGAATCGAGAAGCACTACGTCGACTTCGATGACCTGAAGGAAGACGAGGCGATTGACGCCGTCGTAGTCGCCACACCCAACCACCTGCATGCGCCGATGGCCGTGGCGGCGATGCGCTACGGCAAAGACGTGCTCTGCGAGATGCCACTGGGGCTGAACGCAGCCGAGGTCGAGCAGATGATGGGCTGGGCGGAGCGCGAGAAGCGGAAACTGATGCCGGCGATGAGCACGCGGCTGCGACCCGACATCCAGACCATCCGCCGGTTCGTCGAGGGCGGCGAACTGGGCGACCTCTACTACTGCAAGACCGGCTGGCTCCAGGGCCGCGAATCGTGGTCGCTCTCGGGCTGGCGCGGCGAGCGCCTGCGAGCGGGCGGCGGCGCGTTCCTATCGCTGGGCACTGCCCTGCTTGACGCCTCGCTCGCGCTCCTCTCCCCGCACAAGCCGGTCTCCGTCATCGGCGCGGCCCACCACCGGTCTCCGCATTCCGAAGTCGAGGACACGGCGTTCGCGATGATTCGGTTCGAACCGGACGTAATGCTCACCGTCGAGGTCGGCTGGTCAATGCTGCAGGAACGGGACCTCACGTTCCTCAACCTGTTCGGCAACGCCGGGGCCGCCCTGCTCAACCCGACCCAGATTCACAAGGAGATGCACGGGCACCTGGTCAACGTCACACCGCAGATCGCGGCCAAGGACGTTCAACGTTCTTCCTGGCGGATGCTGGTCGACCTCTGGGTAGAATCGCTGGTCCGCGGTACGCCCGTCCCCATCGACGCGTCCGAGGCACTGACGGTCAGCCGGCTCGCCGACGCGTTCTATCGCTCCCGTTCGACCCACAGCGAGGTCCCGCTCACATCCGTAGAGTCCTGATCCCGGCCGTTTCGGCCATCTGCCTGGGCGGGCTTGCCTTCGCGCCGTTCCCGCTGCGGTTTCTGGCCTTCTTTGCACTCGTCCCGCTCTTATGGATTATCCGGGATGCCAGGCCGGGAAGAGCGTTCCTCTGGGGCTGGCTATTCGGCGGACTTCTCTTCGCGGCCCACCTCTGGTGGCTCTGGTTCCTGGTGGTGCCGGTCGAACCGCTGACGCGGGCACTGCTGAACATCGGCGTGGTTCTGCTCTTTGCCTACCTCGGCTTGTACGTTGGAGTGTTCGCATGGCTCACTCGGCGCTGGGGACTCTGGGCTGCTCCGCTCATCTGGCCCTTGCTCGAGTTCCTCCGCACGAAGTCCCAGATTGGATTCCCCTGGGGCCTGCTCGGGTACTCCATGACGCCGTACGTGCCATTTATCCAGCCGGCGTCTGTCGGCGGGGTCTACCTCGTATCGGCGTGGCTGGTGCTTGTGAACGTGCTTGTCTACAAGCTCTACGCTTCACGCTCCACGCCCGACGCCACGGGCATCCGGCATGATGCGTCTGGCGTCAGGCGTCGCGCGCCATCCTGGCTCGCCCCTGCACTGGGCCTCGCGGCCGCGTTCGCCGCGCCGCTTCTGTTCTCGGCCTTCTACGTCCGACCGCTCAAGCCGTGGTTCAATGTCGCCATCATCCAGCCCAACGTCTCTCCTTTCGACAAAGGCGACTGGGACTCGCGCGCAAAGATACAGGCGGACCTGACCCGACTTACCCGGCAGTCAGCCGCGACTCACCCCGACCTCATCCTCTACCCGGAAACGGCGACATTGACCGACGTGACCAGGTCGGAAACGATGGGCCCGGCCATCCGCGGCCTGGCCGACTCGCTCGGCCTCGAAATATTCACCGGCACGCCGCTCTATGACGAACGCCGCAACTCCTGGCACAACGGCGCAGTGCTCATCCGGCCGGGTGAACAGCCGATCAGACAGCGCTACTACAAGATCCGGCTCGTGCCGTTCTCGGAGAAGATACCCTACGCCGACGAGCTACCGATCATCCGCCGGATACTCGGCACCGCCGACATGGGCAACTGGACCCGCGGCCACGACTACACCGTGTTCAACTGGTCACACGGTACCCTTTCCGCACTCATCTGCTTTGAAGCCATCTTCCCGGACCTCACCCGGGAATTCACGCGGCGCGGGTCGCAACTCCTTGCTGTCGTCACCAATGACGGCTGGTTCGGACGCCTGATGGGAGCACAACAACACGCGGAACTGGCCGTTCTGCGCACGGTCGAGAACGGCGTACCCATGATTCGCAGCGCGAACAACGGCATCTCGTTCATCGTCGACCCCTACGGCCGGATTCTCGACAGGACCCAGCTCTTCGTGCAGACCGTTCTCGCGGGCGAGATTCCTGAGCCGCTCGCGCTGACCCTCTACCGTCGCTATGGTGACTGGTTCATGCTTGCCTGTCTGCTGGGGCTGGTCGCAGGGCTTCTCGTCCTCCGAGTCAGAATCCGACGAAGTCGCTAGCCCCCACCAGGACCCGACGCCCGAATATGGACGCAGATCCGGTCATGACATTTGTCCTTTGTAATCTGGAATTCGTCCTTTCCTAGTGTGTGTACTTCCCCATCAGGCTCGCCCTGGCGAGCACGTGCCCTTTCACAGCTTCGAGCAGTCGACCCGCGGTCGCCGTTTCGTCAAGAGTAAGCACTCCGTCGAGCGCGTAGAGCTCGAAGTAGTAGCGATGGGTGCCGCCTGGCGGCCTCGGCCCGTCGTATCCGACATGGCGGAAGCTGTTCGTACCCTGTGTGCCGCCCATGGGCAGCGCAGGATCCCGCCCGATCCCCTCGGGCAGGCTTCGCACGTTTTCGGGTACGTTGAACAAGACCCAGTGGTAGAACGTGCCACCCGGCGCATCCGGGTCGCGGCAGACCAGTGCAAAGCCCTTGGTGGCTTCGGGTGCCCTCTCCCATGCGAGGTCGGGCGAGATGTTCTCTCCGTACAGGCTGTAGCGCTTCGGAATCGAATCCCCGGCCGCGAACGAACCGCTCGAGAGCACCATGCCGGTCGAATCCGACTGCACGGCCGCCGTCCCGCGCTCGGACGGCCCGCCACAGGCCAGTATCATCGCTGTCGCCATGCACGCCGGTAGTATCAGTGGTTTCACGATTCCACCTCCTTGCTCCAGACTAGTCCGATTCGGCAGTCTGTCCAGCACAACTCACGTCGAGATGTTGACCGCTAACCGAACGAAGCTATAGTCAGGACACGATGAGAAGACATGTGCTGGCCGTCCTGCTCGCAGCCCTGTCATCGGCATCGGCTCTACCCGGCCTCGCCGACACAATCGGAATCAGGGAATGGCTGGTGTGCGGACCGTTCCCGGTCGGAACTCGCGAGGGCATAATCGGATTCGTCGATGACCCGTTGACCTTCAGACCGCAAGAAGGAGACACCTTTCGATCCGCCATGGTCCAGGGTGGAATCACCGCCTGCCGCAAGGTCCAGGTCGATACCAATGGCTGGCTGAACACCGACTACCAGAACGTGCGCTGGGACACGCTGCAGGACTACTATGGGAATGTAGGCGTGGCCTGCGCCGGCTTCGCGTACGCCGAGTTCGACCGCCAGCAGGCCTGTTGCGCCCTTGCACTCGCACCGAAAATCGGCGGATTCGTGCTCAATGGCACGGGCTACACTGGCGACGTCTATGGCAATGGCTGGTTTCAGGTACCGGTTCAGCTCGACTCCGGCGTGAACCGTGTGCTTCTGCGCGTCTCCGGTTACGGCGACCAGCGGGTTCGTTTCCTGCTCGTACCGCCGACCGGGCGCTTCGCAATCGTGACAAAGGACATCACCGCTCCCGACCTGATCGCCGACTCGAGCCTCAACAGCTGGCTAGGCATCCCGGTCCAGAACGAGACCCAGGATGCGCTTGACACGGTCGCTTTGGCGGTGCTTCTACCGTCTGGAGACACCGCCGGACAGACGCGCGTCACGGGAGTGCCAGGCTCGGGCGTACTCAAGGTACCTGTCAGAATCTCGATTCCGGCCATGCCCCTCGACACTGCCGGCGTCGCGCTGGTGGTCAAATCCCGGTGCGCCGGTGACTCGTGCTCGGACACAATCCGGTTGCGCATCCGCCGGCCGGAGCAATCCCGGAAGGTCACGTTCATATCGTCGATTGACGGTTCGTGCCAGTACTACTCGGTGCTCTACCCCAAGGACTACGACCCGACAGAGCGCTATGCCCTGATTCTGTCCCTGCACGGTGCAGGCGTCGAGGCATCAGGCCAGGCCGATGCCTACAAACCCAAAGACTGGGCGTTCGTCGTCACACCGACCAATCGTCGCCCATTCGGATTTGACTGGCAGGACTGGGGCAGGCTCGATGCCATGGAGGTGCTGGACCTGACGCTGACGACCCTGCCGGTCGACCGCGACCGGGTGCTGCTCACCGGCCATTCAATGGGCGGTCACGGCACGTGGCACGTCGGTCTCGCCCACCCCGACCGCTTCGCAGCAGCCGCGCCAGAGGCGGGTTGGCCCGACATCCAGCTCTATGTGCCGCTGTTCTTGCAGCGGACTGCCATCTTCGCCGACCCGGCACAAGTCGCAGTGCGCGACATGGCGATGCGGCCTGACATCACACCGGCGATGCTCGCGAACGCCCTCAACCTGCCGCTCTACATCCTCCACGGAGGCGACGACGACAATGTACCCGCCTATCACGGCCGGAACTTCGCCGAGTGGCTGAAGGAACTGTCGGACAGGGATCGCCAAGGCCAACTGGACTATCGCTTCACCTACAAAGAGGTACCCGGCCGGCCGCACTGGTGGAGCTATGAGGATGGGCTGAGCTGCGTCGACGACACCGACCTGATGGCGTTTCTTGAGGCGCAGAAGCGCGACCCCGGGCCGCGTCACATCCGCTTCCGCACCGCTGACGTCGGCCAGTCGAACCGTAGCTACTGGGTGGTAGTGGAACGCGTGCGCACGGTCGGCCGAGATTCGGACATCGAGGCCTGGGCCTCAGACTCGATCATCTCGGTCAGCACCGCGAA
>JAFGRF010000340.1 GCA_016935295.1 Caldifarciminota bacterium
CGGAGCAGCTTGGGCCACATCTTGCGGAAGAGCACCGGCGAGCCGAACGCGTCCACGCAGACGATCCGGTTCCCGACCGCGACCACGACGCCGAGCGCGCCCGGGCAGAGGTCAGGCAACCGGTCGAGCTCGTCGAGGTACGGCCTGGCCTGCTCCTGCGCACGTTTGTCTTCGTAGACCTTCGCAAACGCCTGGCTTGGGGTAGCCACGCCGAGGCCTCTGTGGGCCGCGTCAACCTCGTCCCAGACAACTTCCTGGCTCTGCGTCTCGGCCGCACGCTGGCGCACCCGGCCGGAAACGACGTAGCCTTTGGTGCCGAAGCTCTCCGACGTACCGGACCAGCGGCCGTGCTCGGTGCAGTAGACCGGCACGTCTAGCCAGCCCGAGCCCGGCGGCAGCAGCACGTCGTTTTCAAGCATCCGGTCCTGTTTGGCGCCGGAGACGATTTCGCCGGCAATACCGAAGACGTAGGTCTTTCCGGTGTTCTTGACGCGCACCGTATTGACCTGACCGCCGTCCTTTTCCTGCACCTTGACCTGGCCGGACCGGATGGCGTCGTCGAGCAGGGTGTAACTCGACCAGCCTGACGGCCGGGCGACCAGCGGAAACAGAATCAGGTTCTTGTACCCGAACGGGCTCTTGACCGCGATACCGTCCAGCAGCCTTGTTGCCGCCGGGCCGGGCTTGGGCTGGGCCACTGCGATACCGGCGGCCGCCACTAGAGCGAATGCAGTCTTGAGTGAGTGCTTCATCCGGTCCTCCTAGTTCAGCCGGAAGTTGAAGGGCAGAATCACGTTGCGCACGATGACCGGCCGGTCGCGCTGGAACCCGGGCACGAACCCGCACTTGTACGCGGCGTCGAGCGCGGCCTGGTCGAGCATGGTGTTGCCCGAACCGGCGTACACCTCAGCCTTGCTCACGTTTCCGAGCGTATCCACGACCATCGAGACGACAACCTTGCCCTCGATGCCGGCGGCGCGCGCCATGTCCGGGTACTCGGGCTGCGCCGGCCGTACGAGCCTGGGCTTGTGCTCGACTACTATGAAGGGGAGCTCGGACGGCAGGTTGGTTACGGTAACATCCGGCTTCAGTTCGTGGAAGTCGGCATTGGGGTCGATGGTGGCTGCTTCCGGATTGTCGCTCGGCACCGGCACGGTGCTGTGAGTCTGCTCAACCGGCTTCGGCGGCAGAGGGATATACGGCGCTGGATCCACGGGCACGAATTCCGGGACGACCGGTCCGCGCAACTGGTACGGTTCGACCCTGGGCTGGGGCACGAACAGGAACGCCAGGGTAACCATCACCAGCGCCGCAGCGCCGGCGATACGAATGTCACGACCGTACTCAAGGTCGTGGTCAAACACGGCGGTTCTGATCTTCATCTTGACCTCCTGCAACTATATATACCGCCGCGTTGGCGCTCGAATTCCGGCAACCGGAGCGGTGACGCTTCTCTGTCCAGGAGGTTCAATCCCGTCAAGCTCGATGTGGTTCTTCGGCAGCGTCGTTCGGCAAAGACTGCGGCAGTGCCGCAATATTCGTCACCCGGCGGCGCATCACGCGTGCCGGACCGGATGCATCCCTGGAACGCGGCACCAGCAACGCCCGAGACCACCGGAGCACGGAACCATGCAAGCCCAAAAGAGTTGGCGGCTTAGGGCCCTGACCATCCATGACCAGGCAAAGCAGGACGGCTGGCACGAACCCTGCACAACCGCGATTCGGCATATCCAGCACCGTAGCTGCCACTGGCACGCCGGATGTTCTGGACTGCCGAGAAACTGAGGTCTGTGTCGCCCTCATGGTGAGCATCGAGGGTCGAGATGCAGGCGTCACGACTGAAGCTGTGCGCCTTAGACGCCAGGACCAGGTCGCAGGACCGCCCTGACGGAGTGGCCGCGGCAGAACCGCAGCACTTGACCAAGGAGGTCACATACACATGATGCGCAGACTGATGAAGGACGAGAGCGGTCAGACGATGCTCGAGTACATCGTGATCGTAGTCTTCGTAGTTATCGCCGCGATCATCGGGTTCCGGCTGGTCAAAGGTATCGTAGGCCGCAGCATCCAGAAGGCGTCGTACTCCATCGAGCAGTAGTCGACGCCCGACGAGTCCTTTCACTGGAATGCCAGGACCGCTGGAGTGCGCACCAAATGGACTGTTCACCGCACCCACGGTCTTGGCATTCCCATTTTGCCAACCGCGTGCCGCCGGCGCACGCGCGTACAGCATCCCCGCCGCAGGGCGCCTGACCAGGGAGGTCATGCATCTCTTATGGTGAAGAGACTTGCCAGGGACGAGCGCGGTCAGACCATGCTTGAGCAGGTCGTGATCGTAGTCTGTGTGGTTATCGTGGCGATCGTCGGGTTCCGGCTAATCAAGGGAACCGTCGGTCGCAGCACCAAGAAGGCATCCTACGCTATCGAAGCGAACACCGAACGGAGCGTCAGGAACCTGGAGCCTTACCCTATCGACCCGTACTGACGCCGCGTACATTCCTGTTACAGGAATGCCAGGGCCGCTGGAGTACGCACGAGGCAGGCAGAAGTGCACTCACGGTCTTGGCATTCCTTCCAGCCTGCCGATCCACAACCCTGAGTCCGACCCTTCCGCGGGCGGACTCCCAGAGTTCCAGGCTTGGGGCGCCGGTCTGCCGACATAGCCTCAGGATACCTGCAGGATGAAACCCCGCAGGTATTCGGACTCCGGCATGGACAGCAGGACCGGATGGTCCGGGCCCTGGGTCGTCCGGTCAAGAACGGTGAAGCTGCGGCCTGCGTCCTGCGACGCGGCCACCAGCATGTCGAGCATGTCCTGCCAGAACAGGTAGTGCGAGCAGGACGAAGAAACTAGTATCCCGTCCTCGGACAGCAGCTTCATGGCCATCGCGTTGATCTGACGGTACCCGCGCATCCCCGCGTTCCTATCCTTCTGCGCCTTGATGAAAGCAGGCGGGTCGAGGTTGATGAGGTCGAATCTCCTGCCCTGCGTTTCGAGCTCGGCCAGGGCCGTGAAGGCGTTGCCGGTAGCGAACGTGCACCTGTCAGCGACTCCGTTCAGGACCGAGTTGTCGGTGGCAATGGTCGCGGCCGCAGCCGATGCGTCGACCGCGAGCACGCTCTCGGCCCCGCCCAGCGCCGCGTTGATGGCGAATGAACCGATGTAGGAAAAGACGTCAAGCACATTGCGGCCGGAAGCGAGCTGCCTGACCTTGCGCCGGGTCAGGCGGTGGTCGAAATAGTAGCCGGTCTTCTGGCCGCCGGCAACGTCTACGTAGAACCTGGCCCCGCTCTCGGATATCACGACCCTCGGCTCAGGCGTGCCGAACAGCACGCCTGCCCGCCGGGGCAGTCCTTCAGGGTCACGCAGACGGAAGTCGTTCTTTTCGATAATCGAGGCGACGTCA
>JAFGRF010000341.1 GCA_016935295.1 Caldifarciminota bacterium
ATCAACGCCGCGGTCGTGATCGACCGCGGACGCACACGTATCAGCCAGTTCTCGCTGGACGACGGTCGGCAGCGCCGTATGGTCGACATGCGCCGCATCGGCCTGGACGAGGCCGGGTTCGCCTATTGCGCCTATGACCGGCACGGCAACGTCTACGTCACCGACCAGGTCAATTGCCAGGTTCACCTCTTCGACCCCGACTTGAGATACGTAGTCTCCTTCGGTCGGCAGGGCGCTGAAGGCACGACCTTTGACTCGCCAACCGGCATCGCCCTCTGGCGCCGGTTCGGCCAGGTCTTCATCTCCGAGGCTGACGGCGGCCAGTACTACTGGATCGGACTCGACGCCTATCTTGTCGGCTTCTACCCAGCCGAATTCGATTCGATCCGTCCCGGGACTACCATCGCGCTCTACGTCACCGAGATGGCCGATATCAATGTAGACATCGCCGACTCTTCCGGTAAACTGGTCCGTACTCTGGCCCCGCCGCACCTGCAGCACCCGGGCGAGGCGTTGATTGTATGGGACGGTCGGGGCAACGACGGGAAGCTCGTGCCCGTGGGCGAGTACAAGGTGACCGTGGTCGCGAAACCGACCTACAGCCGCCCGAGCCGAATCCTGCGCAAGGAGCTCACTGGCACGGTGCGCCGGATGTAGACCCGGAAGCCTAACCACGAAAAAGGAAATCAAGTGAGGACGAAGGACATTTGCCGCCGCCTGAGCACTAGACGGCCGACAGCAATCGCGCTCGCGGTCGTGCTGACCACGGCCGCGTTCGCGACCCGCTATGCTGGCGATTTCGAGGAACTGGGCACTTCGGCACGCGCCATCGGTATGGGCGGCGCAGTCGTTGCCGCAGCCGCTGACCCGAGCGCCATCTACTACAACCCGTCGCGTCCCTCCGGATTCACGCGGACGTCAGTCCTTTTCCTCCACTCCGAGGACTTCTCGGGACTCGTGAAGCACAACTACCTCGGAGTGTCGTTTCATGCCCCGCTCCAGTCCATCGGATTCGCGGTGCTCCAGAACGGTATCCCCAACATCAAACTGACTGCGCTTCCCGACTCCACCCGGCCAGCCGGCCCGGACAACCGGCCGTACGTGATTCGAGAGGTCAGCGCGACCCAGGTCGTAGGCTACCTCAACTACGCGCGTACCCTGTCGCCCCACGTCGCGGTCGGCGGCAACGCAAAGCTGATCTACCACGACCTAGGGGTCGGCTCCGCGTTCGGTATGGGTATCGACCTCGGCGCGACGCTTACGCCCATGGACGACCTCGACGTAGGTCTCCGGGTTCGCAATGTCAGCACGTCACCGCTCTTCTGGGACACCGGCACGCAGGAACTGGTGATGCCGCGCGGTGCCCTGGGTTTGGCCAAGACATTCCGGATGTCACGTGACAGGCTGACCGTTGCGTTCGAGACCGAGGCAAATCTGGAGGGGCTCGAGTTCACCCCAAACTACGGCATCGAGTATGGGTTCCGCGAAGTGCTCTTCGGCCGACTCGGCGTCTATCGCGGCAACTTCGCATTCGGCGTGGGGCTGCGAATCAAACGTTTCCACGTCGACTACGGCTATGCCGCGGGTGTCGCCCCAGACGCCCGAGACCTCGGCAGCCCGCAGCAGCTTTCCGGGGGATTCGAATTCTAGGCTCGGAAGTCAGCCGGAAGCTGCCGCACCTGTCGGCACTCATCATCCCCCTTGTCTGCTATTTCACCCCCTGGCGGCTGGCCCTGCCGATGTTGGCGGCCGCGACGATCATATTCCTGCTAATAGACTTCCTGCGGCTGCGCACTACCTCGGTGAAGAGCGTATTCATCGTCCTGTTCGGTTCCCTGCTCCGCCGCAAGGAGTTCACGTCGCTTACCGGCGGTTCCTACCTGATGCTGGCGTCACTTGTCTGCATGCTGATATTTGGAATCGGCCCACAGGGCCGGGTCAGCGGGGTGTTTATCGCTGCCATCTCGTTCCTCGCTCTCGGAGATACGGCAGCGGCCATTGTCGGGCTGTCGCTGGGCCGGGTGAAGATATTCCGCAAGAGCCTGGAAGGTACCCTCGCCGGCCTGCTCGTCTGTGTTGGTGTCGCCTGGGTCGTAGCGATCCTGCCTGGTCTTGATTTCCCGCTTGGGATAGGTATTCTTGGTGCGGTTTCGGCCTCGATCGTGGAGGCGCTACCCATTGAGGTCAACGACAACGTCGTGATTCCGCTGCTTTCGGGCATGGTTATGATGGTCGCCCTGCAGATCGCGCGGTAACGGAATCTCGGCTCGTGCGTCTAGTATTAGCTAAGTCGTAGCCCAATTCGCTAAGGAGGCACTGCGTGAAGAAAGCCCTGACTATCGGACTGCTCTGCCTGATGGCGGCTGCAGGCGCCGTCGCAGCACCGCCGAGCGCGGCGCTGGACAGCGTTTACCAGTTCTATGCTGCAAAGGACCTGGACAAGGCATACGCCATTCTCCAGCGTCTCAACACCGAAGCCTCGACCCCTGCCGACCGCTTCGCGGTCCGGCTGGAAATCGGCGACTTCCTGCTCGACAAGAAGGCCGACTACACAGGCGCCGAGTCGGTCTACGCCGCCCTCGCCGCCGAGTACCCGAAGCACAAGCTGCTGCCGGACGTACTCTACCGTCTCGCGCTGGCCCTGGAGATGCAGGAAGACTACCTCGAGGGCGCAAAGAACTACGAGATAGTGGCAACCAAGTACGCGAAGTCAACCTACGGTACCGACGCGCTCGATGCCATCGAACGCTGCTTTCGCAAGAACTACCAGGACCGGGTTGCCTACGTGGACTCCTACCCTATCACCCGGATCGAAATCGACGACCGCATCGGCCGCAACCCGTCTGCGTACGAGAGGTACGAAAAGAAGCAGCAGTTGCTCGACACGATGATCGACAACCGGCTGCTCTACTCGGCCGCGCTCGTTGCGGGGACGGACACTGACTCGGCCTTTCGGTACAACCTCGGCGAACAACGCAACCGCGCCATGTTCCAGGAGTGGTACGCACATACGGTCACTGCCAAGAGCCAACCGACCGAAAGAGAGCTCAAGGCCGCCTACAGGAAGGAACGGGATACCAAGTACACCACACCCGAGAAAGTCCACCTGTACCAGATCCAGGTGGCAACCAGGCCAGAGGCAGAGAAGCTGCGCCAGGAACTGCTCACCGACACCACGAACAAGTGGGACAGCCTGGCCAAGCAGTTCTCGACTGCCCCCGACAGGGAGAAGGGTGGTGACCTCGGACTCGTAGCCCGCGGTTCGCAGCCCAAGCCGATTGAGGACGCCGCGTTCAGGCTGAAGGTCGGTGGCATCAGCCGGCCAATCCCGGTGAACGACGCGTTCGTCATCGTCAAAGTCACTGAAAAGAAGCCGAAGACGGTCCGCACGTTCGCCGACGTGCGCAACCAGCTGTCCGGCGAGATGCAGCAGGAAAATGCGGGCAAGCTGTACGAGAAGGCAGTAGCTGACCTCAAAGCCAAGGCGAGCATCGAATGGGACACCATGGCCATCGAAGAGGGCAAGGACACGCTGGCGGTGGTCAACGGCATCGTCATCGACACCACTACCCTCATGGCGCGGCTCAACGCCATCCCGCCGTTCTACCGGTCCCAGTTCGACACACCCGAAGGCAAGCACCGCATCCTGGAAAACCTGGTGCTCGAGAACCTGCTGCTCAAGGAGACGGAAGCCGGGAAGCTCTGGCTGGTCAACAAAGTTGTTGACCAACTCCTGAGCCGAAGAACCGGCATGCTGCTCGACGCCTACAAGCGCAGGATGATCAACGACAAGGTCGTGCTCGACTCGGCGCAGATGATGGCCGACTACAAAGCGACCATCTCCGAATACAAGGAACCGACCAAGGTCCACGCCCGCGAGATCACCGCACCGAGCCGCTCCCGGGCACAGGAACTGCGGAACTGGGCAAGAAGCGGCAGGCTACCGGTGATGATCCAGGGCCGCGGCCTGCTGCTGCCGGAGGGAGAGCCGGACATCGAGGCAGCGTTCTCGAGCACAACGGCCAACACCGACTCCCTGCTGGGCGAACACGCCCTGGCCGGCGCCCCGGTCGTACTGCCGGGAAAACCAATGGTGAGCGTCGGATCCAAGAACGTCCCCGACATCGCGCAGAAAACAGACCTGACCGGTCCCTACGTCAACCCGGCTCCGTACGGACTTGCGTTCAGCGACATCTCCAGGCAGGACAGGTTGTACGAACCTGTCCCGGTCAAGGTGGAGCGGCAAAGCCAGCTTGATTCACTGCTTGGCAAACCGGCACGTCCGGACTCAATGACTGCTGCACCGACCGACTCGGCGAAGCTCGGCGTCTACGTCACGATGGAAGAGGTCCTGCCGACCGAGTTTGTGGCCGGTTTGTTCAAGCTGGACGAGAAGGAAACCGCGAAGCCACTCACAACCGAGTCCGGCACACTGCTCATCAAGGTAACGAAAAAAGACACGGCCCAGAAGGCGACCTTCTCCGACATCGCCAAGCGCTTCTCCAAATCCTCAAGCCGCTGGTCAGGCGGGGACCTCTACTGGCTCGCCCGGGACGACAAAGCCCATGACAAGAAGCTCATCGACGCCGTGTTCAACCTTTCCAAGGGCGATATCTCGCCGGTCATCAGGCTGAATGACTCGACCTACGTCTTCGCCACAGTGGAAGAGAGGAAGGCCGCGTTCACGCGTCCGTTCAGCGAAGTCCGCTCCAAGATCGAAAACAAGCTCCGCCGGGCCGAGGAGAAGAAGTTGTACGACCAACTGCTCGATGACCTGCGGGCCGAGGCGGACATACAGATTCTCATGAAGGAATCTGACTTCGCGGTTGAGCGGCCGCCCATAGAGATAGCGCCCACGGAGGCGCAGCCCGAAACTCCTGCCCCTCCCGACCAAAAGTAACCCGCGTCGATTCCCAAGCCCCGGTCACCGACCGGGGCTTCCGCTTTCTCCGCGTTTCTGACCTTTCCGGGCATCCGGCATTTTGATATTTGCATTTTGCACTTTGACTTGCGCGCATCGCGCGCCGTTCTCCCGTGAGCCCTGCACCGCCGCAAAATGCGGCGTCCTCCAGTTGGCGGTTCTGCGAACCATCTTCCCCGGCTGCGCCATAAGTATCAAATTATCAAAGCCTTGTGTGACACAGCAGATATGGCCTTGCCCGGCACTGGAATTGCACGCAAGCAGAATGAGGCAATGTATACTGCTAAAGTGCCGACTGCACGACCCCACGAGGGGACGGCGATATGGGTACGTCAGCGAGCACTTGCAGACAGAGAGCGAGGCACTGGAGGCGGTCTGATACACAGCGGCTGGCTGGAGGGCAAGCAGACGCTGTGAGTGGACACCTTGGGCCCGCCTTCCTGGGTGGGGAAGGCGGGCCCAGCAAACGCGCACCAAAGGCGGCTGACAAGACAAGTGCCGCAAAGATTTGCGTGCGCCAAAGGACCGTCAGTCGAACAAGAAAACGGAGAGTAAGAGGTACCATGTCAAACTCAATAGCCAGTGCCACGATGCCACGGGTTCATGCCCGCAATCGGGAATCGCTCCTGCAGTTGCTTGCCCCGGACAGCAGACGCCATCATCCGCCATACGGACATGCTGCTGCGCCCCGGCCTCGTCTGCAGAGACTGCTTAGCGCCGAACTGCGCGCTCTGCGGTAGCCGCAGAAAGCCCTGACCTACGCCCGGCCTGGTTGTCGGGCGAATGTCCGCCTGCTGACCTTGGACCGCAAGTAGCAGCAGGCATCCGCATTCGTTTCAGTCTGGTTTGCGGAACCCATGGGCGGGGCAGCGGTTCGACCTTCCAGACTCCAAGCCTCAGCCACTGGTCCCTCTACTCAACTCCCTCTCGACGTAGGTGAAATCCGTCCCTGACGCGTGCTCCCCGGATTAGCTTGACAGGACGGCGGATTTGCCGGACGATAAGACATGATTCCGTGTTCGGCTCGAGCAAGGAGACACAGATGATCTGGCACTACCGATGCCCGCACTGCCGTCATGCGCGTCAGGTTCGCTGGGACGACATAAAGCAG
>JAFGRF010000047.1 GCA_016935295.1 Caldifarciminota bacterium
AGGTGGCTCCGCTCAAGATCACCGAGTGTCGCAAGGCTGGAGGCCTCCGGGACACGGTCCCGTGCGGCTTGGGACACGATCCCAATTGAGGACAATTGGGTCATGTCCCCGCCCGCGATGAGCCGGTCGGCGATGTGTTCGGGCTGAACCGACTTCCCGCCGCTCAGTATCAGGCCGGATTCGATTACATTCTGAAGCTCCCGCACGTTCCCTGGAAAGTCGTGCTCGCCGAGAAGTTCAAGCGCTTCCCTGCTGACGGCGTTCGGCCCGTATCCGCGTTGGACCAGATACGAAGCGACCAGCTCGGGTATGTCCTCCCGGTGCTCACGCAGGGGCGGAATCGGCAGGGCAAAGACATTAAGGCGGTAGTAGAGGTCCTCGCGCAGTTCGCCCTCACGCACGCAATCCATCGGACTCCGGTTGGTCGCGCTGATGACACGCACATCGACCTTGAGCGTGTCGGTGCTGCCGACCGGCTGGACTTCGTGCGCCTCGATCGCCCGCAGCAGCTTCACCTGCAGGTCGCGCTTCATCTCGGTCACCTCGTCGAGGAAAATCGTGCCGGTGTCCGCCTGAACAAACCGTCCGTCCCGATCGCCAACCGCGCCCGTGAACGAACCCTTCTTGTGCCCGAACAGCTCGCTCTCCACCAGATTCTCGGGGATGGCGCCGCAGTTGACGGCCACGAACGGCTGCGCCGCCCGTTTTCCGAGAAAGTGAATTGCCCGGGCCACCAACTCCTTACCGGTCCCGGTCTCGCCGAGGACCATTACCGCTGCGTCGCTCGCCGCCGCGAGCCGCACCATCTCGCGCACCTTCTCCATCTGTGGGCTCGTACCGACAATCGCACTGACACCGTATTTGCCGGCGACTTCATCCCGCAGCCGCACGTTCTCGATCTTCAGGTCGCGCAGGCGGAGCGCGTTGGCGGCTAGCCCTTTGAGCCGGTCATTGTCGAATGGCTTCTGGACGTAGTCGAACGCGCCCTGCTTCATCGCCTCGACCGCGGTCTTCACCGTGGCGAACGCGGTTATCAGGATGACGGGGACATCCGGGTTCATCTCCTTGACCAGCTTGAGCACATCCAGCCCGCTGCCGTCCGGGAGTTTCAAGTCGGTGACCACCAAGTCAAACGAGGAGTAGCGAAACTGCTCTCCTGCCTCTGAAACGCTCGCGGCGACCACAGTGTCGTGCCCCTCCTCCTCCAGCAGGAACCGAACAACCTGCGCAACGCTTGCGTCGTCGTCGACCAACAGAACTCTGTGCTTCATCGTCTACCTCCCGGGAGAACTACCGTTGCCGTCATGCCCTTGCCCGGCGTGCTTCCCAGCAGCAGCCGGCCGCCGTGCTCGGATACGATGCGTTGGGCAATCGGTAGTCCCAGCCCGGTTCCGCCCGGCGTCGTGCTGTAGAACGGCTCAAACACCTGCCGCAGCTTGTCGGCCGGAATCCCCGGACCCGTGTCATGGACCGAAACCAGTGTAGACCTGCCGTCCTGCCGGAGTTCAATCACCACCTCGCGGGTCGCGCCGCCCGTGCCGGCCGCCTGCACGGCATTCAGTTGAAGGTTGAGGAATACCTGACGCAACTGGTTCGGGTCGACGTCCACCTTGTGCTCGCCCTTCGGGTATGCCCGCTTGACGGTAACCCCGGCCTGCGCAACAACGGGCGCCAGCAGTTCAAGACATGAATCCAGCAGCGTGCTGAGCAGCACCGGTTCGCGCTTTAGCGGCGCGGGCCGCGCATAGTCCAGGAACTCGTTAACCACACGGTTCAGTCGATCGACCTCGTCTACCACGATGTGAGCCAGTTCGCCCTCCTTGCCGGACAGGCGATCGGTGAGTATCTGAGCCGAACCGCGGATCGCCGCCAGCGGGTTCTTCACCTCGTGGGCCATTCCCGCGGCCATCTCACCCAGCGTCTTCAGCCGCTCGGCCCGACGCAGGGACTCGTTCGCTTTCCGCTGCCGGTCAGAGAGAATTCCGGTCACCACGCCGACGACCAGGTAGAGCGGTATCTCGAACACGGCCTCGCTCGCCTGGCGCAGGAGCATCGCCCGCGTCATCAGCACGTGCGGCAGGAAGAGCAGCGAGACGAGAACGGAAGTAACCAGACCACCGCGCAGACCGTATCGGAACGCGGCGAGAATTATCGGCAGGTAGTACAGCCGGCGGAACAGGTCGTGCCAGAACGGATCGTGCGTCGGCGCCACGTAGTGCCCGATGGTCAACACCGCGACCGCGGCCACCGTCGTCCAGAACTCCGGCTGCTTCCACAAGGGCCGGCTCACACCGACAAGTCTAGACCGCCTGGCTCGCCGGTCAAATCCGCGCTCCTTGCGCTCAGGCGCGGAAACCCGTAACATCTGCCCGCAGATGAACGGCCACCATCACGATCACGGCCACGCCCGCCAAGGCCGCAGTCTCCTTGTATCGATCGCCCTGAACCTTGGGTTCGCAGTTGCCGAGCTCATATTCGGGCTCATTGCCAACTCGCTGGCCCTGGTCGCCGACTCAATCCACGACGCCTCGGACGCGGTGGCGCTGGGTCTTTCCTACTTCGGACTCAAGATGTCCGAGCGGGCGCCCAATCAACGCCGCACGTTCGGTTACCGCAAGGTGCGCATCCTGACCGCTTTCATCAACGCAATCGTGCTGGCCGGGCTCTCGGTCTTCGTCGTCCGCGCGGCCGTGCTGCGCATCATGTCGCCCGAGCCGGTGAATAGCCCGATACTGATCCTCATGGCCGTTGCCGGCCTGCTAGTGAACGGCGCAGCGGTGCTGCTGCTCCGCCGCGACCGCGCGAGCCTGAACATCCGCGCCGCCATGTGGCATCTGCTCGAAGACTTCTTCGGCTGGGTGGCGGTCCTGGTCGGCGGCATCATCATCAAGCTCACCGGCTGGTACGTCGTTGACCCGATTCTCTCTCTGGCGGTCAGCGCGTTCGTCATCTACGGCGCGTACTCGGTCTTTCGCGAATCGGCTTCGATCCTGATAGACTCGACCCCACACGACATCAGCTTCGACACCGTCCGACGGTACATCATCGACTTCGCTCCCGAGATTGAAGGCATCCACGACCTTCACATCTGGACATTGGGCGAGGGCGAGCGCGCCCTGATGGCGCACTTGGTGGTGAAAGACGCCAACGTCAGCTCCTTCTGCGCCATGCTCTCCAGGCTCGAGTGCGCCCTGCGTGACAACTTCGGCCTGAACCACGTCACGCTTGAACTCGAGTCCGACGTCTGCAAGTCCGGCGACAACGTCTGTCTCGCATAGGCAGCCCCTGGTTGACCCACGAGTCGCCGTGCGAACCGCGCGGCAAGTCATCTCGGGAGCCGCCATGCAGGTCGCGCCGCGAGTCTACTGGGACGTGACCTAGCAGGCCACGGCGCGAATCGAACTAAGAGCGAATCGGCAAATCGCGCTTTGGATCGCCTTCCGAGTCGCTGCCGAAGTCCCCTCACCAATCACCTCGCACGTGACCATAAGGATCGCCCCTAAGGTCCCTCTCCAAACCACGCCGCGTACCATCTCCCGAACCGTTCCCGGGACGACCCCCAGGGTCACATGCCGAGCGGCTCCAACCTTCTCTGAATCAGTCTCTTGTCCCCTTTCCTGCCCACATACCCGCATTATACAGACCTGTATAATGTGAACAAAGACGGCTGAGGCATCTGACGGCCGAGAATGGCGTCGGAAGCTTCGCGCGTTGACTACAGCTCTTTGCCGTAGATGCGCCAAGTGCTCGGCCAATAGCCGCGGTTCTTCCGCAGCTTAGGGACCGCGGCCCTAGCTGCGGCACGGAACTGGTACTGCCATTCGGCCGGGTAGTTCACAACCATGTGACCGCGCTGCGGCACAAGCGCGAGCAGCCGCGGTACGAATGTCTGTAAGTCCGGGGGTCGGTCGAACAGGTTCACCGCCATGCCTGCGTAGCGTCGTCCCTTCTCAACATACCGCCAGCGCTTGACCATCAACGGCACCCCGTCGAGCATCCGCCCCTGCTGGTTCACATCCTTCGCCCGGACCGGAATCAGGCGCGAGCAAAACCATCCATGCTGCGAGTGGAAGTAGGTCCTGCGGCCAAGCGAGACCGAGTGGTCAAGAAAACCGCGGAAGGGCACGAACCGCGGCCGCGCCACGCGCTTGGGCTTTCGCCAGTATACGTCGTCGGCATAGACGTCCTCGACACGGAAGCCCAGCTTCTCCATCACGCGGAAGGTCGGCGCCGGCTTCCGGTGGTCAAGTGTGTTGAGCCCGGCCCAGGTGCGGCCTGCCGCCTTGACGACACGCAGTTGCGCCCGCGTGAACTTCGCAGCAACGCCCTTGTTGCGGTAGTCCGGGTCGACCCTCATTCCCCAGAGCCAGGCGTCATCCGGGTTCAGGAACGCGGCCGCGGAGAAAGCAACGATACGGCCGTCTTCACGCCAGACATGGCACTCGCCCGGCACCCGGCCATTGGTGTGCGCCTTGATGATGAGTTTGACGTAGAAGAAGTTGTCGCACTTGCGGGCGAAGCGCGCGACCTCGCGGAAGTACTCGGGGCGATACTTCTCAAGCATTCTGCCTACCTGCCGGTCTCGGAAAATGGGGACAGTCCCTCGGAGCGCTCAGACGCGCGGTACAGTCCCCATTTTCCCGCGTCACTTGGCTGCGGCCAGTTCCTTCCACATCGGTAGCGTCTGCTCTTCGAATTCCCTAGCCTTGACGAGCGCGGCAATCTCCTTGTCCCGGTCCGCCTTCTCCCACTGCCAGCCCGGCACGACGCTGCCCGGACAGGGTAGCTGCTCCAGCAGCGGCTCGAGCGCGTCGATCTCCTGCTGGTAGAGTGCGGCCAAGGCACAGGTTTTGTGCTCCAGCCCCGGCATCCGCCGAGCTACCATGTCGAGGTACTCGATGCCGTTCTTCCGGTCCGCGATGACTCGCTGGTATATCCAGTAGTTGGCCTGGAGCACTTCCGACAGCCTGGTGCTGTCGAGCTTGGTGAAGTCGTCGTCCCGCAGCCGCGCCACCCACTTGTCGAAAGCGGCAAGGCCGGAGTAGTACTCGCCGTACTTCTCGGAGGTAAGGTTCTCGACCACGATGCCGAATCCCTGCCTGATACTCGCTCCATCGTCCGGTGTCTTGCCATCACGCTTGAGAATGGCGACGGCGAACGGGAACTTCTGCGCGACGTCGAACGCCTTCCGTTTGTCGAAGTAGGTCCGGCAGAGCAGTTCCTCGCCCTTCTTCTGGTATCCGATAATGATACCCCACTCGGGCGTCTCGATGAGGTCGATGGCGAGTACCGGCATCCCGGCGTCGATGCTCTTCCTGATTTCCGCGAGAATCTGCGGCTTGTTCTTGCCGTCGCTCGACACGTGCAGCCACGTCGGGACGAGCCCGCGCGCCTTCAGGGCGGCTGTACCGGCGTCATAGCCGACAGTCGCGTCCGGCGAGCTTGGACACCACGTGTCGAAGAAGTGGGTGCGGAAAGCCGCGCCCGAGACCCCGCACAGAAAGGCATAGCCCGCGTGGTCGCCCAGCTTGTGACCGATTGCCGACAGCGCGCCCATGAAGCTGTTCATCTCGTTCCAGCTCAGGCTCGGTACGCCCGCTATCAACTTCGCGTCGGAGTCGGGTTGTGCGTCGTTCATCCACTCCTTGACGTAGATGCCAAGCTTCCCCTTGGGAAGCACGAAGTTGAGGAATCTGTTGCCGCGGCGGAAGGACGCCACGACCGAATCAACCTGTACGGCGGCCTGGGCCGCGTTCAGCTCGGCCTGGCAGCCCATCGGCTTGCCGTCGTAGCTGGCAAGAGCATCGCCGACCACTATGCCGGCCTTTGCTGCCGGCCCGTCGGGCACAAGTCCGGTGACCTCCAGCCAGTGGCAGGGCGCGGATTCGGCCCCGCTGTTCGGGCAACCCGGGCAGTTCTGCGCCAAAGCAAGCACGGGCAACAGACAAATGACAATCGTCAGTGTTCTCATGCCTTATGTTCGCGCGAGAACCGCCTGCTGTCAAGCGCAGTCTGCGCGCGCTTGACAGGCAGCGTATTAGGACGAAACTGACTCGTGAAGACAGGCATTTTCCTGATTCTGGCCACACTCTATGCCCCAGCACCGGCGCAATGGCCGATGCCGCTGGACTCTGTCTGGGACCGCTATCCGGCTCGGGACACGATCCGAATCGACGGCCGATTCGGTCATGTCCCTGCGCCAGACACATTCATCCAGCGCCTGCTTGCCAAGGTCAGCCCTGACTCGATTCAGGCAAGGCTGCAGCGACTCCAGGACTTCAGCACCCGCTATTCGTACACCGATTCCTGCCGACGCGCCGAGGAGTACGTCGCCGGCTACTTTGCTTCGCTCGGCCTGGACTCAGTCGAACTCGACTGCTACCCGGCATATGGCGATACGTGGCGCAATGTGGTCGCTACGATTCTCGGCAAGACCCACCCGGAGAAGATTCTCATCGTCTGCGGACACATGGACGCGATTTCGGAGATACCGGACAGCATCGCGCCCGGGGCTGAAGACAACGGCTCCGGCACCTGCGTAGCACTCGAAGCAGCCCGCGTGCTGGCCGGCGAAAGCCTTGACTACACCGTGAAGTTCATCGCCTTCACCGGCGAGGAGATCGGACTGAATGGCTCCGACCACTATGCGAGGGCAGCCCGGGCGCGCGGCGACGACATTGTCTGCGCCTTCAACTTCGACATGGTGGCCTGGCCGGGCGGTGACTGGGGTGTCGCGCTGGTCGGAGTCGACTCGGCCCGGCGCTTTGTCCAGTACGAAGCGCAGATGGCCTCGACCTACACGACACTCGCGCACCGGGAAACGTACCGCAGCTTCCCCTCGGACTCGCGTTCGTTCGACAACGTCGGCTATGCCGCGACATCCGGCTACGAGTACGGCTCCGAACCGTACATCTGGTATCACACGAGCGGCGACTCGCTCTCTCATCTCTCGATGCCGCTCGCGGCCGAGGTCACGAAGATGACCGTGGCTACGCTCGCATCGCTCGCGGTGGCGCCTCTCGCGCCCGCAGGCTTCGAGCTCAGCGATTGCGGCAACGGCTCAAGCCTGGAGGCGAACTGGCAGGCAAATTCGGAGCCGGACCTGGCCGGGTACAAGCTGCTCTGGGGCAAAGCGCCCAGGGTCTACACCGATTCCGTGACCCTCGGCCTCGTAACCTCGTACCAGATAGACGGGCTCGAGGCCGACACCTGCTACTACGGTGTGGTCGTGGCCCGCGATTCAAACGGCTTCGAAGGTCCGCCTTCGATTGAGGCCA
>JAFGRF010000342.1 GCA_016935295.1 Caldifarciminota bacterium
CTCGTCACACTGACGGCAAATGCGGACTCGCCGGCCGTCGTGGGGTTCACGTCGGGCACTGCTCCGCTTGCCGCACTTCGGACACAGGAGAGCGACGTTCGACACATCGAACGCGTTGGGCAGATCGACAATCCCGCCCGGTTTGCTCGTGCCTCGGGCCCGCTGGTGCTTTTTGGCGAGGTTGAGTCCCTCGACGAAAACGCGATAGCGGCCGCTCTCTTTGTCCAGCTTCAACCGCAGAATCTTGCCCCGGCGCCCGCGATCCTCGCCGCTGATGACTTCCACCAGATCGCCCTTGCGCAGGTACATGCTAGACTACCTCGGCGGCAAGTGACACGATCTTGGTGTACTTCCGCTCGCGCAGTTCACGCGCCACCGGCCCGAAGACGCGGGTACCTTTGGGTTCGCCCTTGTCATCCACGAGCACGCAGGCGTTGTCGTCGAATCTCACATAGGTCCCATCCGGCCGCCGGTGCTCCTTGCGGCACCGTACGACTATGGCCTTGGACTTCTCGCCGGCCTTCACTGCGCTGTTCGGCAGCGCGTCCTTGACCGTTACCATCACCGTGTCACCCAGCCAGCCGAACCGGCGCCGCGAACCTCCGTAGACCCGGATGACCATGGCCATCCTGGCCCCGGAATTGTCAGCCACAACCAGCCGGCTGAAATCCTGGATCATACTTTCTTCACCACCCGCCAGCGCTTAAGCCGGGACATCGGCCGCGTCTCGATAAGCTGGACGCGGTCGCCTTCCTTGCACTCGGCCCGCTCGTCGTGTGCGTACAGCTTTGTACGCTTGCGGATGTACTTCTTGTACTTGGGATGCAGTTCCAGCCGATGTACCGTAACCACGACGGTCTTCTGCATCTTGGCCGCAGCCACCCTGCCGACCACAGTTCGGCGATTCTCACGCATTCTTCTTCTCCACAGACCTCGCCTCGATCTCCCGGGCTCGGAGCACCGTCTGGCATCGAGCAATGTCATGCCTGAGCAGCCGCAGCCGGAGCGGGTTGGGCAATTCCTCCGCCGACCGGCGCAGCCTCAGTTTGAACTGCTCGTCGCGCAACTCGGATAGCTTGCGCCGGACCTCGTCCGGCGTCATCTCACGCAACTCAGAAGCCTTCATAGCTCATCTCACCACGGACCACGATGCGCGTACGGCACGGCATCTTGCTGCCGGCCTGGCGCAGGGCCCCGGTCGATTCCTGGGGAGCCAGACCGCCAAGCTCAAACAGCACCGTGCCCGGCTTCACGACCGCGACCCAGAACTCCGGCGTGCCCTTGCCCTTGCCCATGCGGGACTCCGCGGCTTTCTTGGACACGGGTTTGTCCGGAAATATCCTGATCCACATCTTACCCGTACGCTTCAGCGACTTGGACAGACAGATCCGGGCCGCCTCGATTTGCCGCGCCGTTATCCAGCATGGCTCCAACGCCATCAGCCCTTGGTCGCCGAAGTCGACCCGGTTCGAACGCGTGGCCTTGCCGCTCATCCTGCCGCGCATCGCGCGACGGTACTTCACCCGCTTCGGCATAAGCATGGCTTAGGTTCTTTCCGCGGCGGCTGCATCGCCTTTGTAGATCCAGACCTTGACACCGACCGTACCGGCAATGGTTCGGGCGACGTCGGTCGCGTAGTCGATGTCCGCCTTCAACGTATGAAGCGGCACTCGTCCCTCGCGGTACCACTCGGTGCGGGCAATCTCGTGCCCACCAAGCCGACCGGCCACCATCACCTTGATGCCAGGCGCGCCAAGTCGCATCGCCTGCATAACGGCCCGCTTCATCGCGCGACGATGAGCCACTCGCTGCTCGAGTTGCCGAGCCACGTTCTGAGCTACAAGCTTCGACTCAAGTTCAGGAACACGTACGACTTCGACCATAACCTGTACGTCCCGGCCGATCAGGGCCTTCAGCTCCTCACGTAGTGTATCCAGCGCCTGACGCCGGGTACCGAACACCATTCCCGGCCGGGCGGTAAAAACAGTAACAGTCGTACGGTTGGCCACCCGTTTGATAAGGACATCCGATATCATCGCGTCGATCAGCTTCGTCTCGATGTAGCGCCTTATCCTCAGGTCCTCGTGCAAGTAGTCGCTGTAGCCCTTCTTCGAGAACCAGGACGACTTCCAGTCTTTCGAAATCCCGAGCCGGAATCCGATCGGATGAGTCTTCTGTCCCATCTAGATTCTGGTTCCCTTTCTGGTAGCGACCCTGACCCTGACATGAACCGTCGGCTTCCGGATCGGCGTGGCCATTCCGCGCGGACCGGGCTGCCAGCGCCTTGGCTTCAGAATCGGCCCCTGGTCAACTCGCACCTCGGTCACGACCAAATCCTCTTCCTTCAGCTTTGCCTTGCCGGCCTTGATGATTGCGTTGGCGACGGCCGAACGAAGCGTTTTGATAACCGGTGCCTTCGAGGGCTTGAGCAGGAAAGTCAGGGTACGCAGCGCTGTCGGCACGTCCCGGCCGCGGATCAGGTTCGCCACCAGCGTTAGCTTCTTTGCCGACCCGGGCTGGAATCGTCCGACCGCAGTGGCTTCGATCATAACTGCTCTAGCTCTTCTTCTCCTCGGCCTTTTCTTTGCGCACGCCCGAGTGCTGTCGGAAAGTCCGTGTCGGGGAGAACTCGCCCAGTCGGTGTCCTACCATCCTCTCGGTCACATATACCGGCAGGAACTGACGGCCATTGTGCACGGCGATGGTGTGGCCGACGAACTCGGGCGGAATCACGCTGCGCCGGGCATAGGTCTTCACCGTACGCTTCTCGCCAGTTTCGACCTGCTGGCGCACCCTACGGAAAAGCTTCTGGTCGATATACGGGCCCTTCTTGATCGAGCGTCCCACTACTTCTTTCTCCTCTGGACGATCATACGGCTCGACTTCTTCTTCCGATTGCGGGTCTTGTAGCCTTTGGCCGGGATCCCGCGTTCGGAACAGGGGTGCCGTCCGCCGGAGCTCTTGCCCTCGCCGCCGCCCATGGGATGGTCAATCGGGTTCATGGCAACTGCCCGCGATACCGGTCTGATGCCCATGTGCCGGGAGCGCCCGGCCTTGCCGATGGAAATGTCTTTGTGCTCGGGATTGGAGAGACGTCCGATCGTCGCCATGCAACCCAGATGGAACCGCCTGATCTCGCCCGACGGCAACTTGATCACCGCCAGGTCCTCTTCTTTGTTGAGCAACTGCGCTGCAGTTCCCGCTGAACGCACCAGGAACGACCGGCTCCGCGGACAAAGCTGGAGATTGTGGATCTCGACCCCGACCGGCACGTCCGAAAGCGGCATCGCGTTGCCGTCCCGGATCGGCAGGCCGGTTCCCGAACTGACCGCGTCGCCGACCTTGAGGCCTTGCGGGCAGAGAATGTAGCGGTACTCACCATCCGCGTAGCATACGAGGGCAATGCGGGATGACCGGTTCGGATCGTATTCGATCGAAACGACCGTGCCAGCGACACTTGTCTTGTCACGCAGGAAGTCGATGACGCGATACTGCCGCTTCTCGCCACCGCCGATCCACTTGTTCGTCTTGCGTCCGGTGTTGTTCCTCCCGCCGGTCTTGGGCAGCGGGCGGAGCAGCGACTCGTGCGGTTTCGTCCGGGTGATGTCGTCGAATGTCGGGACCATGAAGTAACGCCGCGCGGGCGTGGTAGGTCGGTAGGTCTTGATGCCCATCTAGCGCTCCAGGCTCTCGATTCGCTCGCCCTGCTTCAGGGTCACGATCGCCTTCCTCCAATCCGGACGGCGGCCGGTGAACCGGCCCATGCGCCGCATCTTGCCTAGGAAGTTCATGATCCGGACCTCGCGCACGTGGACCTTGAAGAGCCGCTCGACTGCCTCACGCACCTGTATCTTGTTAGCCGTCGGCGCCACTTTGAACGTGTATCGCGACTGCTCGGCCTTCAGGCGTTCGGCCTTTTCCGTCACCACGTGGCTCAGTATCACCTGGCTGGGCTCGGTCACGATGCTATCTCCGCGAGCCGCTTCAGACCGGACTCAGTCAACACAATCCGGTCGTGGGAAACAACGTCATGAGCGCTTACGGCCGCAGCAGCCCTCACGGTCAGTCGGGGGATGTTGCGGCTCGCGCGCTTGAGATTCTCTGAAGGTGAGTCGGTAAGCAGGAGGATCATGCCGGCGAGGTTGAGCCCTCCGAGCACCCTGGTCATCTCTCTGGTCTTCGGCTCGGGCAGTTCGAAATCCTCGACTATGGTCACCGCCTGCTCGTCTTTCCTCGCCGTCAGTGCCAGGGCCAGCGATTGGCGTCGGAGTCTCTTCGGAAGTCGATAGGAGTAGTCACGGGGCCTTGCGCCCCAGGCGATGCCCCCACCCACAAAGATGGGAGAACGCCGGGACCCATGGCGGGAGTGTCCCGTGTGCTTCTGCCTGTGCGGCTTCTTGCCCGTGCCGGAAACCTCTCCCCGCGTCTTGGTGCAGGCAGTGCCCTGACGCTGGTTGGCCAAATAGCACTTCACCGACTCCCAGACCAACCCCTCCCTGCCTTTCTGGTCGAACAGAGACGCCGGTAGATCCACCTGTCCCTTCACCGCGCCGTTAATGGTCAGCAGGTCCACGATTTCAGACCTTCTTCCGTATGAGAACGAGACCGCCGCGATGTCCAGGAATGGCGCCACCCACGTACAGCACGCCTCGGTCCGGCTCGAGCTTCACTACGGGGAGGTTTCGGACGGTGGCAGTCTCAGCACCGTAGTGCCCGGGCTGGGTCCGTCCCTTGAGCGGACGGCCCGGCGTCGTACCCGACCCCAACGAACCGATCCTACGGTGAGTCATTGACCCGTGAGTGCTCGGCCCGCCGCTCCAGCCCCAGCGTCGCACGCCGCCGGCAAAGCCACGCCCCTTGGTCACACCGGTAACGTGCACCATGTCGCCCGTCGCGAACACACCGACCCCCAGCTTCTGGCCGACATGGTAGTCGCCGATCTTGTCCACCTTGATCTCGTGCAGGGACCTGGCCGGCTGTAGCCCGGTTTTCTTGTAGAAACCAAGCAGCGGCTTCGACGACTTCCGCTTCGATGCCGTGCCAAATCCGATCTGCAGTGCCTCGTATCCATGCCGGTCCAGCGTACGCTTCCCGACGACGACGCACTCGCCGACCCTCACCTCGGTCGCCGGGACGACAACGCCGCGCTCGTCGTAGAGCTGGACCATGTTTCCCTTCTGGCCGAGCAGCGCCATCATGCCGACTTTATCTCCACTTCCACCCCGGCTGGTACTTCTAGCTTCATCAGGGCATCGACCATTTCCGCCGTGGCGTTGGATATCTCTATCAGGCGCTTATGGACTCGCAACTCGAACTGCTCGCGCGACCTCTTGTCGACATGAGGCGATCGAAGCACCGTGAAGAGAGTACGCTTGGTCGGAAGCGGCACGGGTCCGGAAACCTGGGCCCCGGTGCGCTTCGCGACGTCCACGATGTCCTTGGCGCTCTGGTCAAGGATCCGGTGATCGTACGCCTTCAGCTTTATGCGTATCTTCTTTGCAGTTCTTATCAAACTCATATGGTGCTCACGTCACAAAAGGACTACGTCGAGTCCAGCTCGTTTGCCTTTCCGCTTCAGCCGGTTGTAAGAGGGGCCTGCAGTCGGGCCCGGTCGCCATCCTGGCGAAAGCGGGACAATATAGCCAAACTGCGTTACTTGTCAACATTTGAATTGGCATTCTGTCTCGGCTTGTCCCGCCGGCCGGAAGGCCGTCTCAGGCGATGGCTCGGGACCGGTTTGTCATGCAGACGCCTGCTCGGAGGTGCCCATCATGGCCGGCCAACACGCATCTGTTCGTAGGACGCCCTGATTCGCGGGTTGCCGGGGTCGAGCCCGTACGCCCGCTCGAACATCAGCGCCGCCGAATCTTCAATCCCGGCCTCCTGGTAGAACCTCCCCAGGTTGTAGATTGCACCGGCATCGCCCGGCTTCAGCTCGATTGCCCTGCGGAAAGCTCGTACCGCGCCGTTGCCGTCTCCCCGCTTGTACCGGACTATGCCGAGGTTATTCCAGGCCAGTGCGTAGCCGGGCCGTAGCTCGATTGTCTTCAGGTAGAGAGCCTCCGCCTCGACCAGATGGCCAGCTGACTGCAGCAACGCCCCGAGGTTGGAATAGGCAAGTGCCATGCCGGGATCGAGCGCTATCGCCTTCCTGTACTCGGCAATCGCGCCGTCGCGCTCGCCGCGCTTGCGTAGCTCAAACGCGTAGTTGAAGTGAGCAGCCGGGGAGCCCGGTGATTCGGTCGTCATCTGTCGGAACAGCGTGTAGCCATCCTTCCACACCTCAAGACGCCGAGGCAGCACAAACAGGGCCAGCAAGGCGCAGTAGGCCAACGCCGCGCCGACTGCGCCGGCTCGTGCTCGGGTGTGACCACGAGTCATCCGACGTCCGACATAGACAGCAAGCACCGTCAAGCCGACGCCCGGAACATACAGGAGCCTGCCGACCGGCCCGAAACCGACAAGCCCGGCAAACGGGAACAGGAACACGAATCCCCACAGCCAGGCCAGCCAGGCTGTACGCGAGTCGCGCGCCCGCCGCAGCGCCAGCGGTGCCGCCAGGTACGCCACGCTCGCCACGAGGAACCACGTCGGGCGGATCGAGCCGGCCTCTTCCCAGGCAAACGTCCCCTGCCCCCAAGGCCACGTCGAAACCATGAGCAACCGCCCGAAGTTGTTGAGTGACAGGATCGACCATGCCCCGATTCTGTGCCCAACTGCCATCCCGACCGCGGTTCCGAGTACCGCATGGCGGACGGCGAGGTACGCTCCCAGCAAAGCGACGAGCCCGGATAGAGCAACCCAGTCCTGTCGCTGCAGTCGTTTGAACCCGGGCGCTGCGATCCAGACCGCAGCCAGCGGCGCAAACATCACACCAGTCTCCTTGGAGAGCACCGCGACGGAGAACCCGGCCCAGATAGTGGCGCTGGCCGTCCAATCGTGTCGGCTATCAAGACGCAACAGACCAACGAGCGCTACCAGCAACCCGATGGTAGCGAGCAGGTCGGTTCGACCGCTGACGTAGGCTACGCTGTCCGCTGCCAGCGGATGAACAGCGCAGACAACTCCGGCCAGCAGCAACAGCCAGAGCGAGCCAAACAACCGCCAGGCCACGATGCCCGCGAGCGCGACGGCCGCCGCATGCAGCAGCAGGTTGACGAGGTGGAAATACCACGCTCGATGCCCGGCCACGAGCTCGTCCACGCCCAGACTGAAGTTCGCGAGCGGTCGGTAGTACGGATCCTGACCCAGCAGCCCGGCCCCGCCGTCGTACCAGAAGGAGTGCGCGAAGGCCGCAAACGGTGAAGACCGACTGCGCACGACGATGTTCTGGTCATCCCAGACTAGTTGATACTTGAGCGTGGGAAGGTATACGAGCACGGCGAGCAGGGCGCACAGCGCCATCACAAGAGCAGGACGCTTCACGGGCTGCGGACCCGAACAGCGACGCCCGGCACTGGGAGGCGCCTTACTCCGTGGAGTCGTGCGGGACCTTGAATGCCACGAGTTCGGCCAGCTTGAGCAGCTCACACCGCTTGCCGTTCTTGTCGGTCCAAACCGCGCGGTTCTCCCACTTGACCGCGCCGACTTCTGGTGCCAGCCACTGAATCATGCTCCAGCCAGTCCGAGTGCTCTTCACCGCAACCGCGTAGCAATCGGGAAAGGTGCCCGCATCGACCCTGACCGTCTCTTGCGCGACGACCTCCATCACTTCCCCCTGGGCCTGGGTGTCGTACCACTTCAGCCCCTTCACCAGCGGCAGCGCGAGATACAGGATCTCGGCCGGTGGTTTGTCTGCGTTCGTTGGCATGAGTTGGATGATGCCATCGTCGCCCTTGCGAAAGAAGGAGTAGGCTGGACGACCGGAATCCCGCGGCGACTCCACGACCCAGCACTTGCCCATACCGGGGACTTCCTTGAAACCATGCACTACCTCGACAATCCTCACCTCGGTGGTCTCGGTCGTGTCGGCGCCCCGGACCACTTGGGTGTACACCCGCATCGTCCGCTGCTGCCCGGCCTTCAACGGGAAGTAGTCCGCGGGAACCTGCCGGCCACAGGCCAGCAGCAGGGCAAGTCCAAGTCCAAAGACCATCAGTCTGCTCGTCATCGCTCCTCAAGCCTAGATTGAACTCCGCTCCTGTCAAGCACCGCGATACGCCGGGCAACCTGTCCGAACAAGCAGGTGTCGGTACACCCGAAAATGGCGCGGCCTCGACTGCGGTCAGGGATGCTCTCAGCCCGCCCCCCCCCCAACGGACGAACCGCAATCCTGCGACGAAGGACGGCCCGCGCCCAACGCAGGACGTAGAGATCCCCGGAAACCTATGAGGCGGACCGGAGGGGGACTTCGGCGAGTTCTCAGTCCGGATATCGGACGTTGGCTCGTGTTGACAGCGAAGAACCTCAGGTCTATCATGTGCCATGGCGGCGAGGCCCGAAGAGGAACAGACCGAGCATGACCTAGTGATAGAGGCGACTGTCGCGCAGTTCGGAGGCAGCGCCAAATATACGCTTCACTCCAATCCGGGTACCGAAAAGAACGTAGCCGTCGGCCACCAGTACCCGGACATCATAGTCACCGAAAGAGGATCCTCCAAGGTGAAGTGTGTCATCGAGGTCGAAACTACCGACACTGTCGGCGATCAGGAACTACCTCACTGGCGCGCCCTCTCACATCTGGGCCCGCCTCTGTACCTGCTCACACCTTACGCAGCAACGGCGGATGCCGAGCGTTTGACCGGCGAGGCCGGCATCAAGTGCCACCACGGGTACTACCACAAGGACGAACTGGGACGCTTCCGGGTGGTGCTGAGAAAGGAGATGGGCACACACTCCGCACACGCTCCGGCCCGGTAGCCCGGCCGAATCCGTCTTTCCGCACTTCACCTCCGGCTCGTCTATTGCTTGACAATCCGCCATACCGGATAGAATCTCGATACGTTGCCCAAGTACTACCTGCAGACATACGGATGCCAGATGAACGTCTGGGAATCCGGCATTGTGCGCCGGGTGCTCGCTGACGCCGGATTTGCCGAGACCGGGGACGAGCGGGATGCCGACGTGCTGCTGATGATGACCTGTTCTGTACGCAGCCACGCCGAGCAGCGGGCTCTGGGCCGGCTGGGTACGTTCCGGTCGCTTCGCTCCGAGCGCCCCGGCCGGATCGTCGGCGTCCTCGGCTGCATGGCCCAACGGTTAGCGCGGAGCCTGGTCAGCGACCATCGTGCCGACATCGTGGTCGGACCGGACGAATACCTGCGCCTGCCCGAGTTGATAGCAGACGTTCGGGCCGGCACGTCCGGCCTCGTCGCCACCCGCCAGACAAGCGAGTGCTACGATTCGGTGCTGCCTGCGCGCGGGCTCTCCCCAAGCGAAGCAAGTTCCCGAAGCGCCGTGTCCGCATTCGTCACGGTCATGCGCGGCTGCGACAACTTCTGCACGTACTGCATCGTTCCCCACGTGAAGGGCCGCGAGCGCTCCCGGCCCCTGGCGGGCATCGTGTCCGAGGCCGAACGCCACGTCGCCGGCGGTGCGAAGGACATCACACTTCTCGGACAGAACGTACTCGCCTGGCGCGACGGCCGCCGCCGTTTCCCGGAACTGCTGGGAACGGTTGCCGCTGCCCTGCCGCACGTGCGTATCCGCTTCCTCACCTCGCACCCGCGCGATCTCGATGCCGAGCTGCTCGAGGCCATGCGCCGACCCAACGTCTGCCCGAGCATACACCTGCCGGTGCAATCCGGCTCCGACCAGGTCCTTGCGCGCATGAACCGCGGCTACACCCGCGAGAAATACCTGGCCAAGATCGCGCTCTGTCGCCGGTACCTGCCTGAGGTTTCGCTGACGACCGACATACTGGTTGGATTCCCGTCCGAGACCGAGGCCGATTTCAAATCCACGCTCGACCTTGTCGAGCAGGTGCGGTTCGACTACGCCTACATGTTCCGCTTCTCGTTCCGGCCCGGTACCGGCGCCGAGAAAATCGAACCCAAAGTCTCCGAGGCCGACGCCGGCCGACGCCTGTCGCGGCTCATCGAGGTACAGAACCGCATCACCGCCGAGCGCAACCGGGAGCTCCTTGGCAGGACACTCATGCTATTGATAGAAGGCCCGAGCCCGCGTGACTCGGGCTGGCTTGGCCGTACCGTCACCAACAAAGTCGTCATAGTCAAGGGCGACTGCGCGCCCGGCGATCTGGTCCGCTGCCGGGTCGAACGAATCAACGGCTGGACCCCGGTAGCCGAAATCCCGGCCCGGGCTGCCGCAGCATGCTCAGGGAAGGCATGAAATCGGAAATCCTGAACCCGGAAAGCCGGAGTCCGGGAGCATTCCGTTCATCCCTCCGACTTCATCCCTTTGGCCATTTGCCTAGGAGGATCCTGTGGTTATCTTTCGCGTAGTCCTCGTTCTGCTGGCTTTCCTCGTGGTGCTGGTGCTCGCCATCACCAACTCCAGCACCACGACCACCGCGGTGGTCTTCACCAAGACCTACTACGACGTGCCGGTCGCGTTTGTCATGCTCTACTCGTTCGCGTTCGGCGCCCTCTGCGTGGGGATTTTCGCGGTAGTATCGGAAATCCAGCTCCGCTCGCGCCTCTACCGCCAGAGAAAGACCCAGGATGCCCTGATGGAGGAACTGCGTGCCCTGCGCAATGCGCCGCTGGAGGGCGAGTATCCGCCCAAACCGGAGCACTCGGAACCGCCGGAGGGAGGTAGCCAATGACCTGGCTCATACTGGTAATCATCGCGATGCTCGTGGTCGCGCTCTACCCGGTCGTCCGCGACTTCCTGCGCAAACGCCGCACCGCTGTCCCGGCCTATGTCGAAGGCCTGCAAGCCGCGCTTGACGGCCGCACCGCCGACGCGGTCGCCCGGTTCAGAGAGGCGGTCAGCGACGACTCCGAGAATGTGGACGCGTACATTCGGCTCGGCGACCTCTTCATGCAGCAGGGCGAGGTCGAACGCGCGCTCAAGGTCCACGAGAACCTCTCCCTGCGCCGCAACCTGGACAAGCGCGACGAAAAGAAAGTACTCGAGGCACTGGTCCGCGACTACGTGCAGACCGACCGCAAGGTCAAGGCGATATCGCTGCTCGAGGAACTGGTGCACCTGGACAAGTCCGACGCGGCCAAGGCCGAGAAGCTGGCTGAGCTCTACATCGATACCGGCGCCTGGGATAAGTGCGAAGAGCAGCTCAAAGAGCTGGCCCGGCACAGCTCCCAGCGCCAACGTGCGGCCCGGCTCTACGCCGAGTACGGACGCGCCCATCCGCGCGACAACCCGGGAGCGGCTCTGGCCGCGTTCGAGACAGCACTCAAGCTTGACCCGAACTCCGTACAGGCCCGGCTCTACCTCGGGGACCATCACTTTGCCCAGGGCGACACCAATGCGGCTATTGAAACTTGGAACGAGGTCCTCGACCTGGCTCCGGACAAGAACTCACTTGTCCGGGACCGGCTCGAACGCGCCTACTTCGACACGGGCAAGTTCGAAGACATCACCACACTCTACGAAAGGCTGCTGCGCAAGGTGCCGGACGATTCCGGCCTGGTCGTGGCGCTGGCCGAGATCTACCAGAAGAAAGAGGACCTCTCCTCGGCCGTTCGTCTGCTCGAGCGGGTAGGCGACCGCCACAGGGGTGACGTCCTCCCCCGCGTGACGCTGGCAGCGATGTACCTTGAGCGGGCAGAGTACGACCGCGCCCGGCGCGTCCTCGCCGAGGTCATGTCCGCGCTCCAGTCCGAGTCCGCCGGGCCCGGCAAAGCCGCCTGAGGCCGCCCCTCCCGGCGAGTCGGAAGTTGCAGGAAGCGGGTAGTAGAAGCAGGATGTTGGTTTCACTATTCTCCATTCTCCATTCACCATTCACCATTCCCCTGACCTCATGTCGGAGAGACTGACTCCCCTCCTCGCCCAGTACCGGAAGATCAAGGGGCAGCACAAAGACACGCTGCTTCTCTTCCGCGTCGGCGACTTCTACGAGATGTTCTACGAGGATGCCGCCATCGGCGCCAAGGCACTCAGCCTGACTCTCACCTCGCGACCGCACGGTCCGGACAACGTCGTACCGCTCGCCGGTGTTCCGGCCAAGGCGCTCGACACCTACATCGGCCGGCTCGTTTCCCAGGGCTTCAAGGTTGCGGTCTGCGACCAACTCGAGCTGCCGGACGGACGCAAACCGGTGGTGAAGCGCGACGTAGTCGAGGTCATCACGCCCGGCACACTCACGAACCCCAACCTGCTCGAGGCCCGGCGCAACAACTTCCTGCTCGCCATCTCCCCTGCCGGAGACCGCTACGGCATCGCGTTCGCCGACGTCTCCACCGGCGAGTTCTCGGTGGCCGAGATTCCGGCCGACGCGCTCGTCGAAGAAGTCCAGAAGATCGACCCTTCCGAAATCCTCATCCCCCAGACTTGGTCGTCCGACTCCGCCACTCGACCCCTTGAATCCCGGAGTCCTGGAATCCTCTCCGCTTCCTCCCGCCTCGACGACTACTACTTCACGCAGGACTACGCGTTCGACAAGCTCTCCACCCACTTCGGAGTCGCCAACCTCGATGGATTCGGCATCGGCACAATGACCGAAGGAATCTGCGCGGCCGGCGCCGTGCTTCACTACCTGGAAGAGACTCAGCGCGCCGCGCTCAACCACATCCGCAGGATATCCCCATACGAGTCTCGTGATTTCCTCCTGATCGACCGCATCTCGCGCCGTAACCTCGAACTGGTCGAACGGCTCGGCTCCGAAGACCAGCGCCCGACAACCGAAGGAACTCTCCTGTCGGTCCTCGACCGCACGCATTCACCGGCCGGCACCAGGCTGCTCCGCCGCTGGGTGCTCGCGCCGCTGCTTGACGTTGAAGCCATCCGCTCCCGACAGGACGCGGTCGAAGAACTCTCTCGCGCCGGCTCCCCGCTCGACGAAGTCGAATCGCTCCTGTCCAAGCTTGGTGACCTCGAACGCATCAGCTCTCGCGTCGCGCTTGAGCGTGCCAACGCGCGCGACCTGGTCGCGCTCCGCAACTGGCTCCTCCTCGCCCCGGAAATCAAGCAGATCCTCGCCGGCCGCTCCTCACTCCTCTCTCCTCACTCCTCCCTCCTCACTCGTCTTCATGACGGAATCGAGGACTTCTCACAGGTCACCGCAGACATCACGAGCACCCTGGTCGACGACCCCCCGCTTGCCATCACCGACGGCGGCATGATCCGAGCCGGTGCCAATCCTGAGCTGGACGAGCTACGCTCACTGGCGTCTGACACCAAAGGCTACATTGCCCGGCTGCAGGAAACCGAGCGCGAGCGCACGGGCATACCCAACCTGCGAGTCAGGTTCAACTCGGTCTTCGGCTACTACATCGAAGTAACGAAGTCCTATCTCAACCAGGTCCCGAAGAACTACCTGCGCAAGCAGACCGTGCTCAATGCCGAGCGGTTCATCACACCCGAGCTCAAAGAGCATGAAGCCCGCGTACTCCACGCCGAAGAGCGCATCAAGCAACTGGAACTGGAACTGCTCACGGCCCTGCGCAAGCGGGTCGCGGCCGAAGTAGGCAGGGTTTTGACGCTCTCGGGACTACTGGCCCAACTCGACGCGCTCGCGAGTTTGGCCCGCGTCGCCCGCGACCCCGGCTACACCCGGCCGGCGGTTGACGAATCGACCGTGCTCGAAATCGAGGCCGGCCGCCACCCGGTGGTCGAACGCCTCCTCGCCCACCAGTTCATACCGAACGATGCTCGGCTCTGCGCCGGCAGCGATTCGGAAGAGACGCCACGAAGACACGAAGGACACGAAACGGAATCTCCTCCTGCTTCCGCCGATTCGTCATTCGGACTTCGTCATTCGGACTCTCCTCAGATAGTCATCCTGACCGGCCCGAACATGGCCGGCAAATCCACCTACCTGCGCCAAGTCGCGCTCATCGCCATCATGGCCCAGATCGGCTCGTTTGTCCCCGCGACCAAAGCGCGCATCGGCGTCGTCGACAAAGTCTTCACCCGCATCGGCGCTTCCGACGACCTCTCGCGCGGGGTCTCGACCTTCCTCGCCGAAATGACTGAGACCGCGAACATCCTCAACAACGCGACCACGAAGAGCCTCATCATCCTCGACGAAATCGGCCGCGGCACCGCCACGAGCGACGGCATCGCCATCGCCTGGGCCACCGTGGAATACCTCCACGGCGGACCACAGACAATGCAGAAGTCAGAAACCAGAAACCAGAAACCAGAGAGTCCGGACACTCTGAATTCAGATATCTGCATTCTGCATTCTGAACTGTCCGCTCCGCGTCCAAAGACCCTCTTCGCCACTCACTACCACGAGCTGACCGACATCACCCAGCTCCTGCCCCGGTGCGCCAACTACAGCTTCACGGTCAGGGAAAAGGGCGGACAGGTCCTCTTCATGCGCAAGCTCAAGAAAGGCCCGGCCGACAAGAGCTACGGTATCGCGGTGGCCAAGCTTGCCGGTCTGCCGACCGCGGTCATCGAACGGGCCAAGCAGGTTCTCGCCGACTTCGAGCAAGGCGAAAGGCTCTCGGTCAACCAGCTCGCCCCCCAGTCCGACCTCGCCCTTGCCGCTGACAAACCATCTGGCAAGTACGAAGTCCAGGCTCCAACCGCCGAAGTTCCGAGTTCGGTGTTCGGCGTTCGGCGTTCGGACTTGAGCGAGGCGGTCCTCGCGGAACTCCGGTCTACCGACATCGAAGTCCTCTCCCCGCTCCAGGCCTTCGACCTCCTCCTCCGCCTCAAACAGCGCCTGGCCGAAGAACAGAAGGACTAGCACCAAAGCGCGGGCGGGAATCGGCAGCGGGTCCCTTCCCGCTTCTGCAGACCAAGCCATCCAGAAAACGGGGACTGTACCGCGCCAAGTCCGACGTTGGCGCTCCGTGGGACTACTCCCCGTTTTCCTCACGGGCCCATCGGCGCTGCGATGTTGAGGACATCCGTGCGGATCGTCTGGAGCGTAGGGTCTCATGCAGGGCGCAGGCCTCATGACCGGTTGCTCGGTTTCGCGTCAGGTGCGTGAACCGCAGACTCGAAACTCGCCGAAATGCTCTCCGCAATGCACCTTCCATCGCTCCGCTCATCGGAACTCTCATCGCATCGTCCATTGCGTACTGCATTGCTCCTTCGACTGCATTCTCAACCGGACCCTCGACTCGACCTCAAACTGGACTCTCGATTGCTCCGGCCATCGGACCTCGCATCGCTGGACAAACTGCTCGGAGCATTGCTCATGGCATTGGACCCTTCAATGCTCAACTCATTGCACCTTTCAATACACCGGTCATGGCTCACTTGAATTGATGCTGCAATGCTCCCCGAAAGGCAGCCTGGGAGGCGACCCCTATATGCTAATTCCCATGCCCGCGACCGGGACTAAATCGTTCATAGTATGGTGGTTATGCCTAGTGGCTACCTTGCGCTACTTTCTCAGTTCTTTTCGTCCCTTCTGCCCTGCGTCCGAATGGACCGACAGCAGATACCCGCGGCGTACCGTCAGCCGTAAACCGTAGGCCTTAGGCTCTCTCTCCACCCGCCTCCCGAACCGGACAATCGCTGCGGCCCTTGGACAGAGACCGAAGACCGACGACTGTGGACCGAAGACCAGCGACGAAGGAC
>JAFGRF010000343.1 GCA_016935295.1 Caldifarciminota bacterium
GACCTTGAAGGTGCTGGGAGCCAGGCCGGCCGAGGAGCAGAGGTTCTTTGCCGTCTTCTTCGACTTCCCTCACGGCAGGCTGCGCGCGAGCGGGCACCTGCTGCGTCTCCGCGGCGAGGGCGAGCGCACTGTGCTGACTCTCAAGCGCAGAGTGCGTGAGGAGGGGGCGAAGGTGCGAGAGGAGACCGAGTTCGAGGTCAGCGATTTCGAGGACTGCCGGCGGGTGCTGCATACTCTCGGTCTGGTCGAGACCACGCACGTCGACAAGTTCCGGACTAGCTATCGCCTGGGTGGCGCTTTGGTCGTTATCGACCGCCACGTCGGCGAACTCGCATTCATACCGGAGTTGCTTGAAATCGAGGCCGGCAGTGTCGAGGAAGTCCGTTCGACTGCCGCCCGGCTCGGTTTCAAACCAGACCAATTGCGGCCCTGGGGTCTGCCGCAGCTAATCGAGCACTATCGCGACCGCTTGACGCGTCCCTAGAGGATTTTGGAAAGCCACGCAACTGCTGACGGCGGCAGGCAGGTCCATCTGAGATTGACGATTGTAGACTGCAGATTCGCGGATAGAGAAACTCGGGCCGGCGGGCGGTTGAGTTTGAGCTGAAGATGAACATCAGGGACAGCATTGCGGATTGCGTCGGCAACACGCCGCTCGTCTTCTTGAGGAAGCCGGGCCCGGGAGGCGCGGCCATTGCCGCCAAGCTGGAGATGCTCAATCCGTACAGCGTGAAGGACCGCCCGGTGCTCTGGATGCTGCGCGAAGCCGAGCGGCGCGGGCAGGTCAGGAAGGGCACGACCGTCATAGAGGCGTCGAGTGGCAACACCGCCATAGCGCTGGCTTCATTGTGCGCGACGCGCGGCTACCGGCTAATCATCTGCATGTCGGAGATCCAGAGTATCGAACGGCGGAAGATGCTCGCGGCCCTGGGCGCTGAACTGGTCCTGACACCGGCCAAAGAGGGGACACGCGGCGCACGGGAGCGGGCGAAGCAGTTGCGCGACGAGATAGCCGATTCATACTACATCTGCCAGCATTCGAATCCCGACAACCCGGCAGCCCACGTCGCCACTACCGCCGAGGAGCTCTGGCGCGACACCGACGGTGGTATCGACGCGTTTGTGTGCGGGCTGGGGACGACAGGCACGGCAATGGGCGTGGCCCGGGTCATCAAGCCCCGCAAAGCCGGGTTCCGGGTCGTGGGTGTCGAGCCCGAGGAGGCGCCCATCCTGTCATGCGGGAAGTGGGCTCCGCACCGGATGATGGGCACGGCGCCGGGCTGGGTCCCGGACGTCTATGACCCGTCTTTGGTGGACGAGATAATGACCGTGTCCGAGGAGCAGGCGTTTGCCGGCTGTCGCCAGCTGGCGCGGGAGCACGGCATTCTGGCCGGCATCACATCCGGCGCGACCTTTGTGGCTGCCCTGCGGCTCGCCGACCGCAAGGAGTTTGAGGGCAAGCTGGTTGTCTGTATGCTCGCCGATTCCGGCGAACGCTACCTGAGCGTCCAAGGTCTGTACTGAGATTCAGGGTTGAGGCTCGCCCCGAGCGACCGAGACTGGGTCTCCACGGCCGCGACTCGATTCCGCCCGCCCATTTGACACGCGTGCCCGCCAGTTCTAGAATCGGGTCATAACCCAGTCGTGCGCAGTCTTGACGGACAGGAAATCGAGTGAGATGTGTCCGATGGTTCCCGGATAAGGAGTGTTGTTGACCAAAGGTGAGACTGCCGGTCTGGTGGTTCTCGGGCTGTCGGTAGCAGTGGCCGCCTTCTTCTACCCACGAATGCCGGCACTGATGGCAAGCCACTGGAATGCGGCGGGCGAGGTAGACGGCTACGCGCCACGTCTGTTCACCCTGCTGATAGCGCCGGTCACCGTTGCCGTGTTGTGGCTGGTGTTTTTCGCCATCCCCCGCATCGACCCGCTGAAGAAGAACATCGCCGAGTTCCGCGGTTCGTTTGACTGGCTGGTCGTTGTGCTGCTGCTGTTCTTCCTGGCGATCGGCGTGCAAGTAGACCTGTGGAGCGTGAACATCCGGGTGCCGCCGCAGCTTACGATGCCGGTGGCGCTCGGATTGCTGTTTATGATTCTCGGTCGGATCTTCGGCAAGGCGAAGCGGAACTACCTCGTCGGCATCAGGACGCCGTGGACGATCGCGAGCGACGTTGTGTGGGAGAAGACCCACCGCCTGGGCAGCAGGCTGTTCGTGGCCGCCGGCGGGATAACTTTGCTCGGCGTCTTCTTCGGCAGGCACGCGATGCTCTTCATGCTCGTGCCCGTCCTGGCTGTGACCGCGATCCTCGTGCTGTACTCTTACATCGAGTACTCCCGACTTCCGGCCCATTGACGCGCGAGTGGACGATTGGAGCGCAAGCAGGGAGTACCGTCTGCCGGCACAGCAGTACGGGCGAACGGGAGAAAGAGCTGGCGTAGGGCAAGGAGGAAGCAGGTGAAGCAGGTGAAACAGGTTGCGAAGCTGCTACTCGCCGTGGTGCTCGCCTGCGCGGGCGGCGGCGCGGTTGACAAGTATGTGAAGGAAGCCGGCGAGTTCGCCAAGGCGGACAAGCCGGACGAAGCGGTCGAAGTCATGGAGCGGGCTGTGAAGGAGCAGCCCCGGAGTGCCAAAGCTCATGCCTACCTGGGTCTGTACTATGGCATCTCTGCGGGCCGCACCCATGACTTCTCTGAAGCCGGCAAGTTCGTCACGACCGCGTTCGCGCATCTGGACCAGGCCGCCGCGATCGACTCGCTTGACCTCGATGCCCGCTACTTCCGCGGCCTGTTGAGCGTGCAGGTACCGGACTTCTTCTTCAAGTTGGACCCCGGGGTCAGGGACCTGGAGTTTGTGCTTTCCCGTTCCGAGAAAACCCGCAAGCCGCTGGACCACGAACGGCTGGTCAATGTCTGGTCATTGCTAGGTGCCGGATACCAGAAGCAGCAGAAGATGGACAAGGCGGCGCAGGCGTGGCAGAAGGTGGTTGAGCTTGCCATCGACACGGCGGTCGTGGCCCAGGCAAAGGCCAGGCTGGCAGCAATCGCCGCAGCGGGCGGCGGGGCAGTGCCGGCCGAATCAGTCAGCCTGCCGGATGATCCGGCTGCCTTGTGGAAACTGGGACGGAGTCGCCTCAGTTCAGGGGACACGGCCGGAGCGGTCGAGCCGCTGCGCAAGGCGGCCGGGCTCGACTCGGCGAACCTTGACGGCCTGAAGTTGTTCGAGCGGGCGCTCCGGCGTGTGGTCGCGTCCGGCTACGACGAACGCATCGCCCTCAACACCGACCTGCGGACGCGGCTCGCCTTCGAGTACTACCGCGTGCTCGACCGGGCGGTCGCGCTCGCGCCCGAGGACATTGAACTACGGCTGACACGCGGGGCGGCCGGAGTCTTCTCGCCGTTCTTTGTCGGCAAGCTGGACGCGGCAATCGAGGACCTGGAAGCGGTGACTGCTGCGGACGCAGGTGAAGAGACCAAAGCCGAGGCTATGTACCTGTTGGGGTGCGCCTACCGGCACAAGGGAACGAGCTACTGGATCAATGTCGCGACCAAGTTCGCCAAGACCGAAGCGGCGAAGCAGGTGCTCCAGGCAATGCGGCCGCCGCTGGCTGAATTCGACGCGGCCAAGGTAGACAAGCCGGCGGTCGTTGTCAGCTTCGTGCTCGGGTTTCAGGATGAACTCGCGCCTCAGACCGCGGTCTGGATTGAAGACGACAAGGGCGGATATGTCAAGACGCTCTACGTTTCGGGGTTCAGCGGCCACGCGAAGCAGGCCCAGGTCGACCTGCCGTTCTGGGCGCGCAGTTCGGAATTCCGCGGCTGCGATGCCGTAACCGGTGCGAGCATCGACCTTGGCCAGCATATCTACACGTGGGACCTGAAGGGCCTCGACGGCAAACCGGTGCGGCCCGGCAACTACATCATTAAGGTCGAGTCGTCGTGGTGGCCCAGCAACAAGGCCGAGGTTGCATCGGTGCAATTGGCCGTCGGCGGTCGAGAAATACGAGCCCGCGCCGAACCCAAGGACCTCATTCCGTTCCTGGACGCCCGGTTTCTGCCGCGCGGGTCAAAATAGAATCGGCGTACTCACCACACTCGACCTCGGCACGGCGGGTGGTAGATCGGTTGAACAGGTGGCCGGGTATCTAACACGAGTAGGAGTAGATCATGAGAGTATTGCTGGTGAATGGTAGTCCGCATGCCAAGGGGTGCACGTACACTGCCTTGGAGGAGGTGGCCGGGACCTTGAACTCAGAGGGAATCGAAACCGAGATGTTCCATATCGGGACCGAGCCGCTGTCGGGTTGCACCGCCTGCGGAAGCTGCCGTGAAACCGGGCGCTGCAAATTCTCGGACCGTGTCAACGAGTTTCTCGATGCGGCGGAGAACGCCGACGGGTTCGTGTTCGGTTCGCCCGTGCACTTTGCGGCCGCGGGAGGCGCCATTACTTCCTTCATGGATCGCGCCTTCTACGCCGGCCGCCGTTCCACCAGCGCACTCTTCCGCCTGAAGCCGGCCGCCGCTGTTGCTTCGGCCCGGAGGGCGGGAACGACCGCGACGCTCGACCAGCTCAACAAGTACTTCGCGATATCGGAGATGCCCGTCATCTCATCCAGATACTGGAACATGGTTCACGGCTCAAAGCCGGAGGACGTAAGGAAAGACATGGAGGGGCTGCAGGTAATGCGGGTGTTGGGACGAAACATGGCCTGGTTCCTGAAGTGCAAGCAGGCCGGCATCAAGACCGGCGTCCCGTTCCCCGTGCGGGAAGAGCCGGTAGCCACGAACTTCATCCGGTCGTAGACCGCCGCGCAGAGGAGGAGCTGTGATTGACAATCCGATTGTACATACACGCGCTGACAGGCAGATGCATGTCTGGCGGATAACCGTGAGCCGTCTCACTTCCGGTTCCGTGGAGCATAGCTGTTCCAACATGCGTCCGGGATACCCCAATCATCAAGGCACCGTCAATATGACACTTTCGCTGTGGCTCCACACCCGGAGCAGGGTTTGTTGATACGAGGCGGGCGGGGTATAGAATCTCGTCGGGAGTGTCCCATATGAGTGATGGAGATGTGTTGACGCGCATCGGTATCGCTTCGCACCACGGTGGATACGAACTGAAGCTGTACCTGGTCAGGATGCAGTCGCAGGCCGGGAACGAAGTCGTTGACTTCGGGAATCTGAGGTCGGACCAGGACGATGACTACCCCGAAAGAGAGGTTCTGTGAAAAAACCTGTGAATCGCTCGCATGTACCGACACCGCCGCATCCGGTTCAGCGACGCGAACCGCTGCCCTGGCAGCACCCCAAGCCGCTTGCGGAAGACCCCGAGTCCGTGAAGCGGACAAAGGCGATCGTGGAGAGTCCCAGCTATCGTATGGCCGACGAGGATATCGAGTTCCTGAACTGCAGTGAGGCTCGGGGCCCGCGTCTGGAACTCGACTATCTCAAACCCGAGATGGGGATGGAACAGCACAATATCCGGCGGACCATTGTCGTGTTTGGGGGAACTCGCATCCGCGAGTCCGCCGCCCTGGAGCGTGAGCTGGCTTCGTTGCGCGAGGCACAGAAGGGCGAACCCGCCGAGCCGGAGCTGGCACGCCGCATCGCCGTGACCGAGCGCCTGCTGGCAAAGAGTTGCTACTATGACGTAGCCCGGGAGTTCGGCCGGCTGGTGGGGCGCAGCGGGCCGGAGCTCGGGATTCATGACCTCGTGGTTATGACCGGCGGCGGGCCGGGAATCATGGAGGCCGCCAACCGCGGCGCCAGCGACGCGGGCGCGAAGACCGTCGGCCTGAATATCCGTCTGCCTCAGGAGCAATGCCCCAACCCCTACGTCACGCCCGACCTCTGCTTCTGTTTTCACTACTTCGCCTTGCGCAAGATGCACTTCATGATCAGGGCCCGGGCGCTTGTGGCTTTCCCCGGAGGCTACGGGACGCTCGATGAGGTTTTCGAGGCCCTGACCCTCGTGCAGACCCGCACAATCGAGCCACTGCCGATCGTTCTCGTCGGGAAGGAGTTCTGGCGTCAGGTCGTCAACATCGACTTCCTCGTCACGGAAGGGGTGATTGACCCCGAAGACCGCGAGCTCTTCTGGTACGCTGAGACTGCCGAGGAGATCTGGAAAGGCATCCTCGCCTGGAACGAAGCGAACGGGCAGCCGCTGCAGGGCGTACAGCCATGAAGGTCTGATTCCCCGGTGCGGGATGCCGCGTCGGGTTTTCACTCCTGCCGCGCATCCCGAACGTCCAATTCCGCACATTCACCGGATTCCGCTGGTAGCCTGAAGGCGGGCGCTTCGCGGCCGGTCTATCCGAAGCGGCCGGAGATGTAGTCTTCGGTTTCCTTCTGCTTCGGGTTGGTGAAGATCTGCTTGGTTTCGCCAAACTCCTTGAGCACGCCGAGCAGCATGAACCCGGTGTGGTCGGAGACCCGGGCTGCCTGCTGCATGTTGTGGGTGACGATGACGATGCAGTA
>JAFGRF010000344.1 GCA_016935295.1 Caldifarciminota bacterium
CGACACCCCGATTTCTGGTGTCCTCGTCAAGGAAGGCAGAGACTGGCGCGACCGGGTGTGCGGTCAACTGGTGCACTACAAGAAGAAGGCTCCGTACCACGAGGTGACCGCCGGTCTGGTGAGAGAGTGCCTTGACAATGACGAGCCTTCGCTCGCGCGGCTGAACGTCTTCATACTTGACAAGGTATGTGCGTATCTGGGGATACGGTTCCGATACGAGTTCTTCTCAGAAATGAAGCTCGACCTGGGACCGGTTGGTGGCCCCGGCGACTGGGCCCTGCGCATATCCGAAGCACTCGGGGCGAGCGAGTACGTGAACCCGCCCGGAGGAGAGGCGCTGTTTGACAAGGCGAAGTTCAAGGCAGTCGGCATCAAGCTGACCATCCACCAGTTCGAGAACATGACGTATTCATGCAACGGGTACGGCTTTGAGCCCGGGCTCTCGATAATCGACGTCTTGATGTGGAACTCCCCCTCTGCGATTCTCCAGCATCTGAAGGCGTCCGAGGTCAACCAAGAGCACGTCGAACAGCCCTCAACTGGGACGTAGCTTATCGGTGATGGGAGAACTACGCTGATTCCCGGATGACTAACCCACCACATCCGCCATCCACTATCGACCCAGACGCGATTTCCTACGTCGAGATCAGCAACCCTGCCGTGATGAACAAGGACCCGTTGGTCAGCGTCCACATGCTTACCTACAACCACGAGCCCTACATCGCCCAGGCGATAGAGGGCGTGCTGATGCAGGAGACCGATTTCCCGTTCGAACTGGTCATCGGCGAGGACTGCTCAACCGACCGGACGCGGGAGATCGTGCTGGCGTTTCAGAAGAAGCATCCGGAGACCGTCCGTGTCATCACGTCGGAACGCAATGTCGGCCCGAGCGCCAATGAGCTGCGCACCGACAAAGCCTGCCGGGGGAAGTACCTTGCCTACTGCGAAGGTGACGATTACTGGCATCACCCGCTCAAACTGCAGAAGCAGACGGACTACCTTGAGGCACATCCGGAAGCAGGGATGGTGCACAGCGGCGCAGACATTTATCACGTCGAGACCGGGCGTCGGCTGCGCTGGCGTCCGGAATCCGCGCCCGGCGGCGAGCAGGACGACGTTTTCACCAGGATGCTGACCTTCAAGTACCGCCATCCCTCGGTATGCACGGTCTGCATAAGAAGGGACCTCTACCGGTCGATACGCGCGGGCAATCCGGACAACTACCGCGACGAGTTCCTGATGACAGACACCCAGACTATCCTGGAGGCGGCAAGAGCAGCGGGAGTGGGATTCCTGAGTGAATCGCTGGCAACGCACAACGTTCTCCCGGAGTCGCTTGCGCACTCCCGGGATGTCGGAAGAAGAATTCGCTTCGTTGAGTCCGAGTACAAGCTGGCATTGCATCTGGCCCGAAAGCACGGTTGTTCGGCCGAAGTACTCGACCGGATTCATGCAACGCGCAGCCGCCAGTTGCTGGAACTGGCCTTCAAAGCGGGTGACGTCGCGCTGGCCTCCCGGGCATCACGAAGACTGCAGGAGGTCAACGGAAGCCTGACGCTTCAACAGAAGCTGTACCTGCGCGGAGCCGCCAAGCGCGAGAGAAGCCGCCCGCTCGAGACGGCAATAAGGGCCTGCAGCATACTCAGTAGTGTGGTCTTCCGGAAGTAGCCCATGGCACTACCAGCACCCGCGGTTTCGGTCGTTGTGCCGCTGTACAACAAAGAGCGCCACGTCGCCCGGGCAATCCAGTCGGTCCTGAACCAGGTCTTCGGTGATTTCGAGCTCATCGTCGTGGATGACGGCTCAACCGACGGGAGCGTCGAGGTGGTCAAGACCTTCGATGAACCCCGGATCCGTCTGGTCCACCGCGAGCACGTCAACAGCGCGGGAGGACACGCAGCCAGGAACCTCGGTATAACCACGGCGCGGGCGGACTTCATCGCCTTCCTGGACGCAGATGATGAATGGCTACCGGGGCATCTGGCCACGCTCACGCGCCTCTCCGGTAAGTACCCGCAATGCGGGGCCTACGCTTCAGGCTATGCAGTCGTCGGGCCGGACGGGAGGCGCTGGGTACACGCCAGCGACGGCATTCCGGCATCACCCTGGGAGGGAGTCATCCCCAGCTACTTCCGCTCCGCGCCCACCCATCCGGTCTGGACGTCAGCTACTGCCGTCCCGAAGCGGGTCTTCGATGCCGTCGGGCTGTTTCCGGTCGGGGTTTCGCAGGGCGGGGACCTCGACATGTGGTGTCGGATTGCCCTCGCCTACCCGATATGCTTCTGCACCCGGCTTGGAGCCGTCTACCACAAGGACGCCGATAACCGTGTCTGCCTGCTGAACCGCCCGCTATGTGAGTATGGCCACGTGAGGGTCATCCGGGATGCCCTGAGGGCCGGCAGCGTACCGCCGGACCAGCAACGAGAGGCGTTGGAGTTCATAGCATTCAGTCAGTTGGAGATTGCCGGCCGCAACATCTCGGCGGGACACCACCGACGTGCGCGTCAGCTCCTGTTGAGTTGCCGCGGCACTCGGAAGTACGCACGCGGCTGGTGGCGGTTGATGCTCCAGACACTTCTCCCGCCCGGCTGGCCGGCGCGGCTCAAGGCGGCGAGGCATACGATGCGGAACCTGGCCGGGTGCCATGAGTAGACCCGCAAGCGTGCCCCGGGCGCGCGATTTTGAACTCGCCGGCAGTCAGTGGTTGCATGGATGCAGGCAGGTCATAGAGTATAGAACATGAGTACACTCAATAGCGGGTGCCTGGACGGGTTTGCCTTTCGGCGGGTGTTGTAGGAATGTCAGACACCATCAGACCGATTCGCGTAGTCCACTACGTGCCGACCATGTTCGGCCGACGCTTCAGCGGCCAGACCCGCTGGTTGTATACGCTGCTCAGCGGCTGGCAGGACCCGGATGTGACACTGGACTTGTGGGGTTCGGAGTTGAAGCCGGTCAACATGAACAGCGGAAACCGGGAGTTCCAGCTCCCGAGTGGAAGGAATCTCTGGAGCGAACCCGAAGCACTGGGTCGTCTGGGTCTGCTACGGCAGGCAGCCCGCGTGCTTGCGACTCTCGTGTCGCGGCGCGAGGATTTCGACATCGTGCACTTCCACAACCCGTGGTGGGGCGAGCTTTTCAGTGTCCCGGTCCTTCACCTACTCGGGAAGCGCGCTGTCTACACGACAAGCCTGTTCGGGTCTGACGACCCCTCAGCGATTGCCCGGAGCCGGGGGGCCCTGGGACTTGCCCTCTATCGTCGGTTTGATGGAATCGTTGCTCTGTCCCCGGCGTTGGCCCAGGAATGCAGCAGCCATCGCATCGCCAATGTGATGTACCTCCCGAACTTCCTTGCGATTCCGGAACTGGAGACAGGGCGGAGTGAAAGCCTGCGGTCCGCCGTTCGAGCCCGGCTTCGGATTCCCGCGGAAGACCCGGTTCTGCTGTTCATTGGCTCCGCCATCCGGAGGAAGGGTTTCGACGTTCTCGTCGAGAGCTACATCCGGGTTGCGCAGAAGCAACCCGGTGCGAGACTCATCGTGGTAGGTGCGAAGGACAAGACCGCGGTGGCCAGCTTTGATGTCGAGTATGTGGCCGAGCAGCGACGCAAACTCGAAGCGGCCCACGTCTCCGACCGGGTTGTCTGGACGGGAATGGTCACCGACGCACATGAGCTTGTCGGCTACTACAGCGCCGCTGACATTTTCGTGTTCCCGACGCGGAGAGAAGGACTCGGAAACGTGCTCGTCGAGGCGGCCGCGGCCGGACTGCCGGCAGTGGTAACGAATCTCCCGGGCATCACCGATGCCGTGGTCACAGACGGACAGAACGGTTTTCTGGTTCCGCCGGACGACGCCGGCGCGGTGGCCGGTGCGGTGGAGCAACTCACATCCAACCCGTCGCTACGGGAGAAAATGGGCGCGGAAGCACGTACCCGCGCGCAGATGTTCGAATTCGAGCCCTACTGCCACCGCCTCAAGGACTTCTACCTGCATGTCATGCGCACCAGCACCTAGGCGCCGCATTTCTGTGCCAATCACCCGGGTTCACGGCTCCATTTGCGCCTTTGGGTCCTGGTGGCGGATTCGCTTGTCGGTCTCGGTGACATCGGTGAGGCCTCGGCAATGATCTCCCGGGCGCGGCCGGTCATGGCAGTCCCCGGTCAGGTCGTCCCCGACGCGGGCGGAGCGCGGGCCGCGCCACCCGGCTCCCGAGCCAGGCTGCGGTTGTTCGAGGTCATGCTGACACTGTTCCTTGCCGGCTTTCTCCTTACCGACCTGTACCCGTGGTTGTCTTCTTTCAACCGCGTACTGGGGGCAGTTCTGGGAGTGCTTGCCATCAGCAGTTGGGCACGACGCCGGGGGGGCATCCCAGCCGAGCTGGTCTTGTTCGGTGTATTCATCCTCTGGGGGGTCCTGACCGGCTTCTTCTTTGCCAGGGACCAGAGTCGTGTCATGGCATACGGCAGACTGCTCTCACAGGAACTGGTCCTCGCGTTCGCCCTTGCCGAGTACGTGCGCGAACGGGGTTCGGCAAGCTTCGTTTTCCTGCTGCTGCTGGTCGTGCCCATCTGCCTGTTCTGGTATGCCCGCAGCACCGGGCAACTGGCAACGGCACAGGAAGTCGGTACCCGCGGCCACGGGCGGGTGAGCTCCTTCACGTCAAACGCGAACGCAGCCGCGACTCTCTGTCTGTACGGCGTGTTCGCTGTGGGGTACTTTATCTGGAACCGAAAGAAGCAGGGACTCGTGTTCTGGCCGCTGCTGGCGCTGCCTTTCATAGCCAGTTCGCTGGTGGCTTCAGCATCGCGAAAGAATCTCTTGTCGGTCGGTATCTTCGCATTGATGTGGGCACTTCTTACGTACGGCAGAGCAAGGAACTCCAAAGTACGCTCAGTGCTGTTGCTGCTTACGGTAGTCGCCGCGCTGTACGCGGCGGGTCGGTTCGTCGTGGAGAGTACGCGGGTGGGTGAGAGGTTCCGCCAGACGTCCGGCGATCCCTACGTAAGCACAGGTCGCTACAAGCTGTATCGAGAAGGCTGGAACATGTTCCTCCAGTCGCCGGTCCAGGGCGTAGGTCTGGGAAACTTCGTGGTCTACTCTTCCACGGGCGCGTATGCACACTCCGACTACATGGAAGTGCTGGCAACGACCGGGATTGTGGGCTTTCTGCTTTACTTCTCCATCTACCTGGTTCTGTGGCGCAGGCTGCGAAGAGTACTGGAGATGCACCCGGACCCGACGTCCCGCTACATGGCCGGACTGTACCAGGCCATGATTGTCGCCTTCATGCTACTGGGGCTGGGAACGCCGAACTTCCTGAGTGCCCTCCACCTGTACCTCATCGGGGTCTTGGTGGGGCACGCGCATGGCATGGAGCAGGATCTGCACGGTCCGCATCCGTCCGCAAGCCGGGCGACCTATGGCGTAGCTTCACCGCAAGTGGTCGCTTCAAGCGGGGCTTCACGCCTCTCTGCCTAGACATGGGAGCGTTCGTGCTGGCGAGCGGGACTGAATTCCCCGGGGAAACCGGGGTGCGCGCCGTTTTCCGCCGCAAGGGGTTTGCGGACCCCGCCGAGTTCTCTCTCGGCAACGCGAGACTTCTGCTTTTCCCCAAGCAGGTCAGCCCGGTCCGGAACTGGTTTGCCGCCGAATCGGGGCGCAGGCTGTTCTGCACGGGTACGCCGGTCTACAAGGGTCTCGGCTATGCGGACGGCATGAGGGAACTTCTGAGAGACTGGGAAACCGGCAGTGTGAACCAGGGCGAGCTGACCGGCTGCTATTGCCTGCTCTACTTCGATGGCTCCCGGGTCCGCATGGCAATCGACCCCTCCGGTCTCTATCACGTCTTTTCGAATGCCGGCGGCACCGTCATCTCGAGCTCGCTGCAGGCGGTTCTGGTCTCGGACGGTACGCCGCACCCCCTGAATCGGGAGGCACTGATCGAGCAGCTTCTTACCGGTTCTGTTGCTGGCCCGGACACATTATGCTCGGACATTGTACTGCTGACAGAGACGAAACGGCGTGATTTCAAGGCACCGATTGCTGACTTTGTGGCTTTGCGCCCGGCAGCGCCGTCGAGCGACGACCAGTGCGCGCGGAGCTTCGGCGAATGCGTGGAGCGGCAACTGGCGTTGCTGCGCGGGTATTTCCGGCGCGTCCGCGTTTTTTCGGCGGCGACAGGTGCGAGCCTCGGGGTATCCGGGGGCTATGACAGCCGGCTGTTGCTGCTTTGCGCACGAGAAGCCGGCGTCGGAGTCCATGCGTACACATATTCCAGCCCCGGACATCAGACGGAGCAGTCGGTAGCCGACGAACTGACCAGGCACGCCGGCGTCCCGCTGACACCAATCCCGGTCCGTCGCTGGTCCCAGCTTGCCGGTCAGGAACTCAGCGACAATATGCAGGACGCCCTGTTCTACTGGGACGGCCGAACCAACATGACCATGGGGACTTTCAATGACGTGCACACGCGCGCGCTCCGCATCAAGGCGATGGGGCCTGCCTGCCTCGGGTTCAACGGCCTCGGCGGCGAGCTGTATCGGAATCCGGAGCATCTGCCGGGCCGGTCGCTGGACTTCAAGCAGTGGTTTCAATACTTTGTCATGAAGCCGGGGTGCGCGGCGGCTGTTCGAGATGAGAAGTCGAAGGATGTGCTGATCGACCGGCTTGGCCGGAAGTACGCCCGGCTCATGGGCGTCGACTGCCTGGGTCGCATCGACCGCCACCTGGCGCGCCGCTGGTATCGGGATGTCTGGCTTCCCTACAGCGCCGGACCCAGGCTCTCCGCCGAGAACCAGTTGTCGTTTGCGCTGATGCCGTTCGCCGACTGGTCGGTGACAGGTGAGTCCCTCAAGGCGACACCGTACATCGGAGTCGGGGGTGAATTCGAAGCGGCGATGATCCGGACGCTCGACCGCCGGGCCGCAGCCTTGACCTCGTATTACGGGCATTCCTTTGACCGTATGCCATTGCGGACCAGGCTGACCGACCGAGTCAGGAGTCTGGTTCCGCTCGGAATCAGGCAGCGCCTGCACACAAGAAAGATGATGGCTGCCGTCAGCAGACAGCGTCCGGGCAGGACTCCCGTGCTTCCGCCCGGTGTTGAAGAGGGGCTGCAGGTCTTGAGGGAAATGGACCTGCCGGTTAACTGGGATGTGCTGCTCGCAGATGACGTCAATCGAGACCGGTGCTTCTACGTCGCCTACTTCCTGAGTTCGTTCCGGGAACACCTGAAGTCTGACTCAGAAGGAATGGCAGGCTCCTGATGCGCCGATGGCCAGTGGCGTCTTCCGGCCTCCTGCACAGCGACCTCGGTCGCAGACTTGCGCCGGCCTGGTTGAAGCGCGCCATCAAATCCGCGATTCCGTACGCGGACTTCAGGTCCGAGCAGTGCCGGCACCAGGCTGAACGGCTGCTCGGCGGCCCCATTCCGCAGCAGTCCGACTACGAATCGCCGTATCCGTTCAGACTGGGCGTCTTCACCGATACATCATACTACTTCGCGCACCACGTCAAGGCGTGCCGCGAAATGCGTGTGGCCTATCGACTGCTTGACCTTTCCGCCAGCAGGTGGGTTGAGCTGGTGCGGGAGTCAGGCTGTGACGCATTCCTGGCCTCGCCTTCGGCATTGCTGAGCAGCCTGCGCCACATGTTTGACGAGCGGCTCCGCGTATTGGTCGAGGACATCGAGTGTCCTCTTTACCCTTCGTTTTCCGAGCTCTGGCTGTGGGAGAGCAAACGCCGGATGCGAGACTGGCTGGTCGCCCACGATGTGCCGCACCCGAAGACGGACGTGTTCTACAACCGCGAAGAGGCGCTCGCGTTCGTCGACGGCGCCGACTATCCGCTGGTATGCAAGACGGATACCAGCGCTGCGAGCAAAGGTGTATTCATCCTGAGAAGCCGAAGGGCGGCCGGGAAACTGGTTGAACAGGCTTTCACGAGCGGCATAACGCCGCGGAGCTGGGACAGACGGGACCGGCAGAGGGGATACGTTCTGCTCCAGCAATACGTGCCCCATGATACGGAGTGGCGTGTTGTTCGCATTGGCGACGATTTCCTCTGCCGCCGGAAGCACCGGATCGGCGACTACGCCAGCGGGTCGGGTGAGATAGAATGGGCAAGGCCGGGGCGCGACATGCTCGACTTTGTCGAGAAGGTAACGGACCTGGGCGGGTTCCGGATCATGGCCGTTGACTTCTTTGCCGCAGTCGGCGCTGAGGGAGAGGCGACGTACCTGGTGAACGAGTTGCAGTGTCTGATTGGCGCCATCGTAAACGAGCAGAAACGGAACGAAGACACCGGGAAGTGGCACCGCTCAGGTGCGGACTGGAGATTCGTGCCGGGGTTCTTCTACCAGAACGCCTGCGCCAATCTGCGGGTCGCCTATGTCATCAAGGCCCTGGCCGGCATGCGCGGACTGCGGCTTGTCAACCCGGTCGAGGTTCTATCAGCTTAAGATGCTGGTGAGAGAAGGAAATGTCTGTCATTCTGAGGCGTTCGACGCCGAAGAATCTTCGAGTGCAAAGAACCTTCGCTGCGCTCAGGGTGACAGGGCATAGGGATACTGAGAGTGACATCAAGAACCTCCCAGTATTGCATGCTCTCCGTGATATGTGGAACCCGGCGGCGGTTGGGGCGCTGACATGAAGCTGGCGGTCGTGACGCACAACTACCCTTCAAACCGCCGGAGGATGGATGGCAGTTTCGTGCGGCAGTTCGTACTGGCCCTCGCTCGCGCCGGCGTTGAGTGTGCGGTCATCGCACCGGTGAGCATTACCGCACCCCGCAACTGGTCGCCCGGACCGGGAGAATTCCGAGAGCAGGACGAGGGTCCTTCAGTCCGAGTTCTGCGTCCCGGATACGTTTCCTTCTCAGCGAAGCAGTTACCCGGGTTCAGCACCGCCTTGCTGACACTGCGGAGTTTCACCGGCTGTGTCAGCCGGGCGCTGAAGCGACTGGATTGGTCGCCCGACCTCGTCTATGGGCACTTTCTGTATGTCGCCGGGTATGCGGCCGTCCGACTGGGTACCCTTATCGGCAGGCCGTCCGTCATCGCGGTTGGTGAAGGCGAGTTCTGGTCGGTTCGGCCGTTCGGTTTCGACCGGGCGACTCGGGATTTTGACAGCGCGAGTGGGTTCCTGGCCGTATCTTCAATGGTCAGAGACGGGTTGGTTCGCGAACTCGCGATTCCGGATGCGAAGATACGGGTATTCCCCAATGGAGTTAACCTGGACCGGTTCAGGCCGGGCAACGGTACTGAGGCGCGGAGACGGTTCGGCATCAGCGATGACCGGTTCGTCATCGCTTTCGTCGGCCATTTTGACCGCAGGAAAGGTCTGGAGTTCCTTCTGGAGGCCGTGCGGGGACTGCCCGGGATTGCCCTGCTACTGGTAGGTTCCGGCCACGCCAACACTGACGGATGCCCGGTCGTCTTCAAAGGAACACTGCCACACGAGGAGGTTCCGGTCGCGCTTTCGGCAGCGGACGCCTTCGTGCTCCCTACGCAGGTTGAGGGTTCGTGCAACTCGGTCCTGGAGGCAATGGCGTGCGGCCTGCCGATAGTGACCTCTGCCGGGCGCTACATGGATGACATCGTAGACAGCAATGTCGCTTTGCGCGTTGACCCGAGGAACGTTCACGCCATCCGTGAGGCCGTTGTTACGCTGATGAATGACCCGGCCAGACGGAAGAGCATGTCGCAGGCTTGTCTCGAGAAGGCGAAGCAGTTCGACATCAACCTGCGGGCGAGGAAGGTAACGGCCTGGCTCGAGGAGCTGGCCGGCAGCCGGCGACGATGAAGATACTGGTTCTCACGACCCTGCACGCCCCCAATGACGACCGGATCTTCTACAAGGAAACCCTGAGTCTGCGGCGGAAGTTCAGCGATATCACGCTTGTCGCCCCGGACCACGGCGAAAAGGGAAAGGTCACCGATAGCAGGATTCGATGCCTCACATTGAGACAAAGGGGCGGAGTTCCAGGCAGATTTCTGAAGTTGCTGGCGGCGGCGCGGGCAGTCTGGAGGATAAGACCCGACATCGTGCACTTCCACGACTACGATATCCTGTTGGTTGCCCCGGCCATGAGATATCTGCTCAGATGCCATCTGGTGTATGACGCCCACGAGGACTATCCATCGAGTGTCCTCATATCGCGCCTGATTCCGAGAGCGCTCCGCCGGCTGGCAGCGAGAGCGGCGAAGTTCTTCGAACTGGCGGCCGGACGAGCCTGCTCGCTGATCATCACCGCCGACCCCTGGACGGCGGAGTATCTCTCCCGTACAGGCGTGAGCACCTGCGTCGTATTCAACTACCCGCCGCTGCAGCTCTTCGCAGGAGAGACGTCGAGGGAATCCAGCCGACAGGATGCCGGCACAGACCGCACAGTGCTGCTGTACCAGGGGACGATGTCCGAGGAACGCGGGCTGTTCCACATGATTGATGCCATGCCCAGTATCCTCCTGCAGAGACCCGACTGCCGGCTGCTGCTGATCGGGCTCACGGACGCCGGGCTCCGGAGCGAGGCGGAGGCACTGGCGGCGCACCTCGGTGTCGGAGAGGCCCTGGAGATAATCGCGTGGGTGCCTCACACGGAACTACATGGCTACATAGAGCAATCGAAGATCGGTCTCATCCCCTGGCTGCCGGTAGATAAGCACAAGCACAACATACCCATCAAGTTGTTCGAGTATATGGCTTGCGGGCTTCCGGTGCTGGCGGCAGACCTGCCCTCGATCCGGCCGTACATGGATGAGTCGAAAGCCGGTCTGCAGTATGACTCCACGAGTTCCAGGGCGCTTGCCGAAGGTGTGCTGAGGATGCTCTCCGACGAGGACGGCCTGAGGCGCATGGGGGATAACGGCCGCAGGGCGGTACAGGAGAAGTGGAACTGGGGCAGGATGGAGGAGCGACTGCTCGCAGCCTATGATGAACTGGAGGTCCGGGTCAGGCAACGGCGCG
>JAFGRF010000345.1 GCA_016935295.1 Caldifarciminota bacterium
ACCGGTCAAGAAGGTCCTGCTGGTCAGGTAGGCATCGGGCCACGGGGCGGCTGCGCCGCGGCCTCCCGCTTCAAGCCCCAAGCCGCAAGCATCAAGCTAGCCAAGCCCAGGCCCAAGCCCAAGCCCAAGCTGACCGCTTCCGGCCACACGACCCCTTGATCCCTCGATCCCCCGGTCCCTCTCCCCTGCACTTCTGACTTGGCCTCCGCGGCCCGCCTGCTGCCGCGCGGGCAGGCCCCTGTCCGACAGTGCGTTCGCTCCCCAATCCCTCTCCTCTGCCGATTCGTGCGCCCTTGCGCTGCTTGACACGCATGGAGCTTCGGGAAAATAGGACACCGGATTCAATGCGTCACGACTTCCATTGACATCCAGGACCGAGGGACGATAATTTCTTGTTGACTGGAAACCCCAATTGTGGACGTACGGACCTGCTGCCTGAAAGCCTGGTCGGCGCACTCAGGCTTTTCCTCGACGAGGTCGAGGAAGAGGCCGAGTTCGAAGCCCGGTTCGGAAGGCCTCTGAAGGACCTGACCATCGACGAGCTCTGCGCAGCCACGTACGGCGGCACGACCATCGGAGAGAACTGGCCCAAGCGACCTCAGTCCGACTGTGCCCCCGGCTCCAGTGAGCCCGGGTATAGCTGCGCCGAGGCCAACCGGCTGGTAACTCCGGTCTAGCCAGGCAGCGGCGTCCCGCCCGTCCCTCGAGAGCTACTCCAACGCAGCTCGGGTATCGAGCCGCAGGCTCGAGCCCAGGCTGGCTGATTCCGTTCACCCGACCACCGGACCGTTTGATGCCTTGGTCTCTCGATCCCTTCCTTGCACTGGTGCGATTCCAGCTTCTGCCGTCCAGCCCATGACATCTGAGACCGCCCGCTCCCGCGCTGCCTCACCCCTCCTCCCCGCTCCCCAATCCCTCTCCTCGTTGACATTCCTGCCGGCGAATCATACAATCGGAGCCGAGGAGACTGCATGAACAGCAGAAAGGCATGGTTTGCGACAGCAGCCCTGACATGGACGGTCGTGGGCGGCTGTCTCTATTCACCGATGGTGAGCCCGGACGTACTGGAGCCGGGCCAGACTTCTGCCGGAGCCAGCATGTACGGCGCCCGGGCCGGCCCGGTGCTCGGCAGGTTCGGGTACAGCTCCATCCATGGTCGTTGTGGGCTGGGCGGCGGGTACGAGATGGGATTCGGCTACATGTGGCCGCTGGGCATCTACGTTGACGGCAAGCGGCAGTTGACCAGGCAGCCGCTTTCCGCCTTTGACCTGTGTCTGTCGGTTGACCGCCGAGCATCGTCCATCGAGGACTCGCTGGGCGGATATCCTCCCTGCTGGGTGCCCGGCGTCACGCCGTCGCTTGTTGTCGGCACCGAGTACGTGTGCGGCGGGGTGCAGGTCCTGGCCGGGGCCGAGATGGTGAGCCCGCGACCCAGGCTCTACTATTTCCCCGGACTCATCGCCGGGGCATCGTACTGGACGGACGAGAACCCGTTCCGGATCGTGCCGAGTATGGGCCTGTTCATCGACCCCCATTTCGATCTGCGACCCCTGCGCTGGTTGGCCTCTGCCGGCGTGGCCGTCATGTTCGATTTCGGCATCGCGACCGAGGAGTAGCCGCGGCTTCGCCGCAGAGCACCAATCGCCGGTCCCGAGCCACCAATCCTCTTTCCTGTTGACACCTCCGGTTCTGACAATACAATCGTGTCGTGTCCGAGAGTCCGCTGGCTCCGCGACCGTCTGATAGGAGGTAACATGCGTACCGTGACCGTGTCCGCAGTTGTCTGCTGTCTGGTTTTGGCGTTGTTTGCCGGCTGTCAGCAGAACCAGCCGCCGGCAACGCCGCAGCTAACCGGCCCGGAGACGGGCATTCCGGGCAAATCCCTGACCTTCACCTACTCGACCACCGACCCCGAGAAGCAGAGCATCGCCTACCTGATATCCTGGGGCGATGGAAGCACTGAGGATTGGGACGAAGGGTACTCGAGTGGTGAGGAAGTAACCAGGTCACACAAGTTCGCGGATTCCGGCTCCTACGTCGTGAAGGTGAAGGCAAGGGATACGAAAGAGGTTGAATCCGGGTGGTCGAACTCGCTTGCCGTCGCGGTGGCGTTCTGGCCGCCGGACCAGCCTCTGCAGCCGACCGGGCAGACAGCCTGCACGACCGGCGTCGCCACCACTTTCGCGACCAGGACGTCGCACCCGCTTGGAGACAGCGTCTGGTTCCAGTTCGACTGGGGCGATACGATCGGGGACTGGGGCGGACCGGTCGCACCCGACTCGTTGTACAGCGAGGAGCACAGCTTCTCCGTTGCCGGCACGCTTAACGTGATGGTGCGCGCCAAGGACGCCCGCGACCACGCGTCGCCGTGGTCAGACCCGCTCGCGGTCTCGGTTACGTTTGTCGCAGCACCGGCCAAGCCCGACGTCGTCTACCAACTGCTCAACAAGGGAGCAGCCCTGCGCCTGACCTGGGGCACCGTGCCCGACGCCAACTTCTACGAGGTCAGGATCGATGATTCAGTCCACGCGATTACGGACACGAACTACCAAGTCACCGAACCGTGCGCGACGCTGGAGGTCAGAGCGGCCAAAGGCAGCCGGAAGAGCGACCCGGCAGTGATTCCAGTCGGTATGGTCGAAACCGCGCCGGTAGTGATCTACGGCATGAGCGACCCCGACACCGCCCACCACAATGGATTCGGTATCGACACCGCAGGCACGGTGACTACGTACAGGCTCATCTCCGCCAACTACGCCAAGCTGGACTTCTATGCCGACGACAACCGTGGCGACTCGATATTCCTGATCAGCGCGGGCATACTGGGGACCAAGGGCAACGTGCTCAAGGACGCCGGCACCAGCGTGTACGACGAGGCGGAACTCGCCGACACAACCGGCTACGCGGACGAGAACCTGCTGGTCATGGACGGGGTATACTACCTCTGGCTCGACCCCACGAACAACGGCTGGAGCACCGACGACCACTTCGCCAAGACGAAGATCTCCCAGGTGTCCGGACGGCTGGTCTCAATGGAGGTCGTCGGCTATCAGCGCGTCGGCGGACTCCGCTGGCTGAGCAGGTAGACACAGGGCCGGAGCCAAAACAGCCCTAGGACTCAGGCGGGATTCGGGAAAACACCTTCCCGAATCCCGCCGCGTCACGAGCAAACGGCCCAAGGCCCGTTGGAGGCGACGCAGGTCCCTGGTCCCTGGTCTTGAATCCAGCTCCCCTGCCTGCAGCGGTCGCCAGGGCACTGGCCGGGCAGGAAAACCTTGACCAGACCTTGCCGACAGCTAGAATCCGGTCTGCATGAGAGGAATAGCGCGGCGCGGAACTGGTCCGTCGCCGTCACGCACAGACCATTGGAGTCCGGAAACTTCCGAGCACAAGGAGGCTCAATGCTGAAGAGGATTGTACTGCTCGCGTTCGTCGTGGTCGCGGTGGCGTTCATGGGCAGTTGCACCAAGGCGACCAAGCTGGTCGGCACGCTGATTCTCCAGACAGGCCAGACCGGCGACGTGCAGAACTGCAAGGTTCAGCTCTTCGTTTCATCGGACCTTACCGGCAGCCCGGTGATGGAGGTCGCGTCGCAGCAGAACACGGCCGTCAATTCCCCATTCGAATTCAAGGATCCGGTTGAAGGCTACTACTACCTGATCGCGTGGAAGGACCTGAACGGCGACGGTGTGGTCAGCGACAAGGACATCGTCGGCATTCACGGCGGCACCTATACGCCGGGACAAGGCGGAACCCAGGTCACGGTCAAGGACGGCCAGACCACGGACGTCGGCAACATCACGATGCTCATCTACAAGCAACTGGTGATCAACGCCTCGGGCAGCCGGCAGAGCGGCGGAACCGAGACGAAGTTCAGCTATTCCTTCAACTACGACGTCAATGTCACTTCGTTGACCATCACGTTCCCCGGCTACAGCCCGATCGTCGACGCACCCGCGCCTGGCGCCAAGACGGCCGGGACCGCCTACGATACCGATACGTACAACGTCGGCGGCGGCCAGATGCCAACCGGTGCTCACACGCTCCAGTTCATTGGGACGTGGGAAAGTAACGCTTTCGACATCACCGTTACGGTCAACATCGGTTAGCTGGGACCGGAAAGCCACTAGAAGGAGGAGCCTCAGCTCCTCCTTCTCTTTGCTTCCGGTTGTTGCGACCCGAGTCAGGCGGCCTGAGCCCGGTAGCGTGCCCGGGACCGCCGAGACAGCTTGACCAGCTCGATCGACCAGAAGACCAGCGTGCTCGCGGCCAGGCTGATCGCCAGTTCAAGCGGCGTGAGTCCGGCGGTGTAGAAGACCCGCTGGAAGAAAGGAACGTAGGTCACAACGAGCTGCAGACCGAGGGTCAGCACCACGGTTCCGTAGAGGAAATAGTTGGTCTTGCGGCCGCGCGAGAAAAGGGAGTCGCACTCCGACCGTGTCGCCAGCGCGTTGCCCATCTGCCCGATCGTCAGCGTCGTGAATATCATCGTCTGCCAGTGGCCTTGGTGATTCACCAGCCACGATGCAAAACCGACTGCGAGCGAAGTTATACCCATCATCAGCCCGACCCAGACCACGTCGATTGCCAATCCCCGTCCGAAGATATTCTCCGACGGGTGGTAGGGCTTGCGCCGCATCGTGTTCCGCTCGGCCGGCTCCACGGTCAGGGCGAGGCCGGGCAGGCCGTCGGTCACCAGGTTGACCCAGAGAATCTGCACCGGCAGCAAGGCCATCGGCATGCCCAGGAAAGGCGCAAGCAGCATCACCCAGATCTCGCCCGCGTTTGAGGTCAGAGTGTACTTGAGGAACTTGCGGATGTTGTCATAAATGACCCGGCCTTCTTCGACCGCCGATACAATGGTCGCGAAGTTGTCGTCGAGCAGCACCATGTCCGCGGCTTCCTTGGAAACATCGGTGCCGGTGATGCCCATCGCCACACCGATGTCGGCCCGGCGCAGAGCCGGTGCGTCGTTCACACCGTCGCCGGTCATGGCCACGACGTGCCCCTGCTTCTGCAGCGCCCCAACGATTGCCAGCTTGTGTTCGGGCGCAACCCGGGCGTAGACCGATGTCCCGCCGACAGCAGCGGCCAGCCTGCCGTCGTCCATCTGCGAAAGCTCGACCCCGGTGACCACGGGCGCTTCCCCGCCGATGTCCAGCTCCGAGGCGATGTAGCGGGCAGTCAGCGGATGGTCGCCGGTTATCATCATCGGTCGGATACCGGCGGCACGGCAGGTTGCCACCGCCTCTTTCACCTCGGCCCGGGCCGGGTCGACCATCGCAACCATACCGACAAACACCATCCCGCGCTCGACCGCTGCCTCGTCCACAGTCGACGGCAGTTCGGTCAACGGCCGCACTGCCAGTCCAAGCACGCGCATCCCGCTCTGGGCCAACCGGTTGTTGGCCGCCTCGATCCGGTCACGCAGTTCGCCGCTCATCGATATGAGCGAGCTGGCTTCGAGCACGTGCGCGGCGTCGGCGAGAATCACGTCCACTGCGCCTTTGGTCACGGCCAGAAACGGCGCTGCGAATCCGGCGTTCTTGAGCATCTCGGCCGCCTCGCCACCCGCTACCCGATGCAGGGTGGTCATGCGTTTCCGCTCGGAGCTGAAAGGCACTTCGGCGACGCGCGGCAGCGCCTGCTCCAGTTCCGGTTTGCCGAAGCCAAAGCGACTGGCCGCCACGACCAGCGCTCCCTCAGTCGGGTCGCCGACTGCCCGATGCCGGCCGTCCTCCCCGATTTCAAGGACGGCATCGTTGCACAAAGCGCCGCCCGCCACCAGCAGTTCCACTGCCGGCAGCCGCTGGCCGGCTGCGGCCACTGCATTGCGGTCCGTGTCCGGTGTTACGTCGAGCCGGTGTCCGGCTACGTCAAGCACGGTCACCGCCATCCGGTTCTCGGTCAGCGTGCCGGTCTTGTCCGAG
>JAFGRF010000346.1 GCA_016935295.1 Caldifarciminota bacterium
CGGTCTCGACGACCCTGCGTACGAGTTTCTCCCTCTGCCGGCGGAAGGCGATAAGGTCCTTGATGGTGACGATCTTGAGCCGGAACCGCTTCGCGAGCTTCTGCAGCTGAGGCAAACGTGCCATGGTGCCGTCTTCGGCCATTATCTCGCACAGGACGCCGGCCGGCTCCAGCCCGGCCAGCCGCGCCAAGTCCACGGTCGCCTCGGTGTGACCGGCCCTCACCAACACCCCGCCGTCGGCCGCGACCAGAGGAAAGATGTGGCCGGGCCGAGCCAGGTCGTCTGGCCGCGTCTTCCGGTCGACCAGGGCACGTATAGTCGCTGCCCGGTCATGCGCCGAGATACCGGTGGTCGTGCCCTTCACGGAATCCACCGACACCGTGAACGCGGTACCGTGCAGCGCCGTATTCGACTCGGTCTGGCGGCTCAGCCTCAGGGCCGCGGCCCGCTCCGCGGTCAGCGGCACACAGATGAGACCCCGGCCGTACCGGGCCATGAAGTTCACCTTCGCGGGCGTCGCCCTGGCCGCCGCCATGATCAAGTCCCCCTCGTTCTCGCGCGCCTCGTCGTCCACCACGACGACCAGTCTGCCCGCACGGATATCGCGAAGCCCGTCGTCGACCGTGGCAAACACCCGCTTCATGCCGCGCGCAGCCTCTTCAGCCTGACTCCGTCAATCATAGGCAGCCAAGATAATAGCAGGATGTGCCAAGTCAAGCAAGTGCCGACGCCTGGGCCATCAATCCGCACGTCAACTCCGCTATTGATTTGCACCGGAAAATCGGTAAGATACAATCCTTCTGCGAGACGTCATGACCCGGTCACGGGACACCGGGGAGGAGCCTGCGCAGCGACCAGCGGTGTTTCCGATAGCCCGTCTAACATTGACAGCAGTCACGAATTTGGTATAAGGATAGCTAAGATGAAGACTTACGTCGCCAAAAAGGACGAGATAAAGAACGAATGGTATCTGTTTGACGCCGGTGGCCAGACTCTGGGCCGCCTCGCCACGCAGGTCGCCGTTCGCTTGATGGGCAAGCATCGTCCGATTTACACCCCTCATATCGACTCCGGCGACCATGTGGTCGTGGTCAACGCCTCAGGCATCAAGTTGACCGGCAAGAAGCATGATGAGAAGCTCTACCACCGCCACTCGATGTACCCGGGCGGCCTGAAAACGTTCACCTATGCCCAGGTAGTCGAGCGCTTCCCGACCCGGCCTCTCGAGCTGGCGGTCAAACGGATGCTTCCAAAGAACAAGCTGCAGGCCCGGCGGATGGCCCGGCTCCACGTCTACGCGGGGCCGGAGCACGCTCACCAGGCCCAGAAGCTCACCCCGGTGAAATAGCATGGAAAAAACCTACTTTGCCACCGGCACCCGCAAGTCTGCCACGGCCAAGGTCTGGCTCGTTCCCGGCGGAACCGATGCGGTTGTCAACGGCCGGCCCTTCGAGCAGTACTTCGGTCGGGCCGACCTCGTCACCGCGGCGATGTCGCCCATGAAGACCACCGGCACTTCCGGCTTCGGCCTGAAGGCCCAGTGCTCCGGAGGCGGCCTTTCGGCCCAGGCGGCGGCCGTTGCCCTGGGAGCAGCCCGGGCGCTCGTCGCCTACAATCCTGACCTGCGTAAAGCCCTGCGGGGCGCCGAGCTCCTGAAGCGCGACCCACGCGAGAAGGAACGGATGAAGTACGGACTCGCCAAGAGAAGGAAGAGGTTCCAGTGGACCAAACGCTAACACTCAGACAACTGCTCGAGGCCGGTGTCCATTTCGGACACCACTCGCGACGCTGGAACCCGAAAATGAAGCCGTTCATCTTCGGCAAGAAGCACGGCATCTTCATCATCGACCTGGAGAAAAGCCTGGAGCGGATGCGCCTCGCCTACGACGCCGTACGCAACATCACCGAGTCGGGACGCGACATCCTCTTCGTCGGCACCAAGCAGCAGGCGCGGCCGATCATCGAGGAAGAGGCCACCCGCTGTGGATCCTGCTACGTGACCGAGCGGTGGCTTGGCGGCCTGCTCACCAACTTCGAGATTCTCTCGACCCGTATCACCCGGCTTTCCGACCTGGAGCGGATGATCAACGAAGGCCGGTACGGCAAAACGACCAAGAAGGAAGCCCTGCTCCTCCAGCGCGAACACAAGAAGCTGCTCCGCGTGTTCGCGGGGCTGAAGGCGCTCGACCGCCTGCCCGGCGCGATCTTCGTGATCGACCCGGTGCGCGAGGCTACGGCCGTAGCCGAGGCTCGGCGCGTCTGCATCCCGGTCGTCGCCCTGATTGACACCAACGGTGATCCCGAAGATATCGACTACCCGATCCCCGGCAACGACGACGCCCTGCGCTCCATCCGGTTGGTAACCGGCATGATCGCCAACGCGGTGATGGAGGGCCGTAAGCAGTTCGACACCGAGGAGGTGCAGTGAGTCAGTCTACTGAGAAAGTCGTCGACCTTCGCCGCCGTACTGGAGCGGGTATGATGGACTGCAAGACCGCCCTCGAACAGGCGGGCGGCGACACCGAAAAGGCAATCGAAATTCTCCGCACGCGCGGCATCGCCAAGGCCGCCAAGAAGGCCGAGCGGCCGACCGCGAACGGCGTGATCGAATCGTACATCCATCCCGGCGAGCGCCTCGGCGTGCTCATCGAGGTCGACGTCGAGACCGACTTCGTGGCACGCAATCAGGAGTTCCGGAGGTTCGTGCGCGACCTCGCGATGCACATCGCCGCGGCCGACCCTGCGGCGATCGACCGGTCCGGTGTCGCATCGGATGTCGTCGAGCGCGAGAAGCGCATCTATGAGGAACAGGTTACCCAGTCCGGCAAGCCGGCCAATATCGTCGAGAAGATCGTGCAGGGCAAGCTCGAGAAGTTCTACGCCGACGTATGCCTGCTCGAGCAACCGTTTGTAAAGGCGCCCGAGAAAACTGTGGGCGACTACCTGAAGGAAACCATCGCCAAATTCGGCGAGAACACCGTCATCCGGCGTTTCGCCCGATTCAAGCTCGGTGAGTAACCGGCGCACGCCGAACTCCAAACGCCGAAGGCCGAGCGCCGAAATCCGGAGTTCGAAGTTCGGGGTTCGCACTTCGCACTTCCGCCGAGTCCTGCTCAAAATATCCGGTGACCTCTTCAGCGACTCGAAGTCGCTGAATTTGGTCGCTGACCAGCTCGTCACTGCCCAACGCCGCGGAGGCAAGGTCGCAATCGTTGTGGGAGGTGGTAACATCCTGCGGGGCCGCGACACGCGCGACCTGGACCAGGCCGCGGCGGACAAGGCCGGCATGCTCGCCACCGTCATCAACGGCATCAAACTGACAGAGCTGCTTGGTGCATGCGCTCCGGTGCGCCACTTCTCGGCAATCGGCGTGCCGGGGACCGCGGC
>JAFGRF010000347.1 GCA_016935295.1 Caldifarciminota bacterium
GCCGGTAGCCCAGCTCCAGCGGAGGGTGCTGTCCGCGTTCAAGGCGTAGATGTGGTTGTCGCTCGAGCCGAAGATGATTGTGCCATCTGCCGCGATCGCCGGCGACGACGAGACGTTGCCGCCGGTCACGTAGCTCCACTTCAGTGTGCCGCTCGGGTTGAGCGCGTACAGCCGATTGTCGTAAGAGCCGAAGTAGATGGTGCCGTCCGGCGCGACGGCCGGGGATGACCGCACCACGCCGCCGGTCAGATAGCGCCACTTGAGCGTGCCGTCGGGATTCGCGGCGTACAAGTAGTCGTCCTGTGAACCGACATAGATGGTGCCATCGGAGCCGATGGCCGGCGACGAGTAGTTGCCCTGTCCGGCTACCGAGTTGATCTGGTAGCGCCAAATGCTCAGCGTGTCTACCAAGCCGATGGCGATGTTGTGCGCGGCCGACCAACCGGACATCAGCTCGCCTGTGTCCTTTGCCTGTGCCCGCACCGAGTACGTTCTGGCCGCAGTCCAGGCATGGCTCATGGACACCGATTCGCCGGAGCCGACGAACGCGCTCCAATCCGACGTGTCGCCGTCGCCCCAGTCAAACCGGATCGCCACAGGCAGGCTGTCGGGATGTGTGGCGTATGCGGTGAAGTTGTAGATCGAGTCTTCCTTGCCGTAGGCCGGCCCGTCCGGAGCCGCCGGTGTGTCGGGACCCCGGTGCAGAATCACCTCCACCGCAAGGCCGCCGGACCATTCTGTCATGCGGAGCTCGGAGTCCCTTGCCTGTGCCCTGACCTCGTACTGCCCGGCCTGAGACCAGACATGATCCATCGCTACGGTTTCGCCGGAGGCGACAAACGGGCTCCAGTCGGACGTGTCGCCGTCACCCCAGTCGAAACGGAGCGAGACAGAGTCTCCGAAGCGGTCGGTCGCGATGCTCTTGTAGGTGTAGGCCGTGTCCCTCAGGCAAAAGGTTGGGCCGTCCGGAACAGATGGCAGGTCCGGACGCGGCTGCACGTGCACCGATAGCGGAACGGTCCAGTCAGATGTGGCAAGCTTCGGGTCTCTTGCCTGAGCCATGACCTCGAAGGTGCCGGTATCGCTCCAGACATGGCTCGACGCTATCGTCTCGCCGCTCGCATGCCAGCCGGTCCAGTCGCTGATGACCGAGTCGCTCCAGTCGAACCGGGCCGACACGCTGTCGCCATCGGCATCGGTGACAATGACCGCGTAGCTGTATGCCCCGTCGACGTAGATGCTCGACGGCCCATCCGGGCCCTGGGCTATCTCGGGCGCCTGGTTTGAGGTGTCGCCTACGTTGACGTTCAGGGAATCTGACCACTCGGACAGGAGACCGTCCCTGTCCCGGGACCGGGCCCGAACCGCATAGCTGCCGAACGTGTAGTAGCTGTGCAGCTCGATGCGGGTCGATTCGCTCTTCACCGGTCCGGCCCAGTCGCCGACCGTATCTCCCCAGTCGAACTGAATGAACAACGATTCCTCGTAGGGGCTGGCGGCAGAAGTCGTCCAGGCGTAGCTGCCGCCGCGCTCGCACTGGGTGGGACCCTTGGGGCGGGCGGGTTTGCCCGGCGCGAAGACGCCGACTCGCAGCGATTCGGCGGCAGACCAATCCGACTCGGCTCCCTTCTCGTCCCTGGCTCTTGCGCTCACAGCGTAAGCCCCGGACTCGGCGTAGGCGTGGCCGACCAGGACCGGTACGCCACTCGGGCTGTCAGACGACCAGACTTCGTCGCTTTCGTCTCCCCACGAGAACAGGTAGGATATCAGGTTGTCCTCCTGGTCGGAGGACACGGCCGACAACACGATAGTGTCGCCCGGTCGAACGGCCGGCCGACCGGAGACTTCAGGGATTGAGGGCGGATGGTTGCAGGCTGCTCCGAGCAGCAGCACGGCGACAGCAGACAGGGCCAATCCGGTACGGAGCTTCGCGCAGTTCATTGAGTGCCTCCTGACGACAAGGTTCCGGTCCGTCTCGAGCACAGCGGAATTGTAGGACTCGCGAGGACGGATGTCAAACGGCCGTGGACCGGTCAATCTGCAGTCGATAGGGGGAGAGATCGAGGGGTCACGTGGTCTAGTGGTCGAGTGGCCGGAAGCGGCGGGCCGTCAGCCGCCAGCCGTCGCCTGGCTTCGGAATCCGAACCGTCGTGTCACCGAAACTTGTCCGGATGGAATCGGGGAGGCGCCCCGTTCCTTCCCGGATCAGTGTCACTCTGTGCCAATGTCCCCATTCGCGTCGGTCTTGATGAGATATACGTCGTTGTCCCCTGCACCAAAGGAGCGAGTTGTCCCGGCAATGATGTAGCCACCGTCAGTGGTCTGCTGCACGGCGAAGCCCACGTCGAATTCCGCCCCGCCGTAGGTTCTCGTCCAGAGCGTATCGCCCGAGGTGTTGGTCTTGATGAGATAGGAATCAGCACCCCCCGCGCCGAAGGATGCCGTGTAGCTGGCGATGACGTATCCGCCATCTGTGGTCTGCTGGACTGAGTAGCCGTATTCGGCGCGTTCCCCGCCATAGGTTCTGGCCCAAAGGCTGTCACCGGCGGCATCAGTCTTGATGAGATAGACGTCCGGATCCACTGCGGAGGAGTACTTGTAGCCTGCGACGATATAGCCACCGTCAGAGGTCTGTCGGACAGAGCGGCCCGCAGCATTGCCGCCTGGCCCGCGGTAGATCCGAGTCCAGAGCGTATCGCCCTGAGCGTTGGTCTTGATGAGATACGCAGCATAGTCATAGAGTGACCGGCCGGCGATGATGTAGCCGCCATCGGTGGTCTGCTCGACCGAGTAGGCCGACGCGTCACCATGTCTACCATAGGTTCCGGTCCAGAGTGTATCGCCCGAGGCGTCGGTCTTGATGAGATAGATTTCACTCTCCGACCGTTCGGTAGTCCCGGCGACGATGTAGCCGCTATCCCGAGTCTGTTGGACTGATGGGCCTTCGTCGGCTCTTGTCCCGCGGTATGTTCTGCTCCAGAGTGGGTCGCCGGACGCGTTGGCCCTGATGAGGTAGACACTGCATCCGCCAGCACTGAAGGATGTGGTAGCTCCCGCGATGATGTAGCCGCCATCAGCCGTCTGCTGAACCGAGGTGCCGACGTCGTAGCCGGTGTCGCCATATGTTCTCGTCCAGAGCGTGTCGAGTTGAGCGTTGGTCCTGATGAGATAGACATCGGCGCCCCCTGCGCCGAACGAGCAGGTAGAGCCGGCGATGATGTAGCCACCATCAGCAGTCTGCTGCACGGATAGCCCCCTATCGTCGTCGGTTCCACCATAGGTCGGCTGGTCAGTGACGAGAGAGCGGTGGCAGCCCGAAAGCAGCACCGTCGCTGCCAGCAGCGCGAGCGGGAATAGCTTCTTCACAAGACCTCCCTTGTGCGAACCAGGTTCGGACTCACCTGAACCGCCAGTCGGTACGGAGAGAACCCGGCAATCCGGGTGCGGTCAGGGCAGGACGGTAGTTGTCTTTTCTGTGATACTCCCATCGGGCTGATGGGCGATGACGCGGAACTCGCCGGGCTTGGCCGGACCAGCAGAGAAGGCAAGATCCGTGGAAATCGTCACCTGCGGGTAGGCACCGCCCTTATTTGTGTCACGGGTCCAGGCGCGCAACTCAAGAGAGGAACTGGTGCGCGTGACATCACAGTGGTCGAGTACGGCGCAGCCGATGTAGCCGAGAACGGCGGTTGCAGTTACATCGAACTTGGTTCCTGCGTGAACGGTATCGGGCGCGGTGATGCGGACGATCTCCGCAACCGATACTCGTGGGTCGCGGACCAGGTTGCAGCCGGCCACGAGTAGGACCGCGGCCAGCAGCGCGACGCGGGCGACGCACCTCATCTCGGAACAATTATAGAAGGCCCGTGATTGCAGTCAAGCGGGCGGGGAAGCCACATGGCCGAGTGGCCTGTCGATCTACAATTGTCAGTCTAGAATTTGCAGCGAGTCTGGCAGCCCGGAAGAGTCGGGCGGGTGCAAGCGCCTCGGCTGCTCGGCCAAGCTCATGGGCCTGCGGCGTCCTGGCGGCCCTTGCGCAGGCGGTCACGAAGGAGCCAGCCGCCGCCGAACACCAGCAGCAGGATGCCGGCGGCGAGCGGCAGCAAGTACGTAGTCATTCCCTTGATCCAGAAGACCCTGGCAATCACACTGAGAACGATACCGTAGACCAGCAGCAGCGCGGGTTTCTTCTTTCTATACGCGTATGCCGCGCTCCCCAACCCGGCCAGCAGCAGGAAGCCGACCCGCAGCAACTCCGGGTACCAGACCGACATGAAGTTCATCCTCGGCTTGCGAAATCCTCCGGCCGGAAGGCTCTCCGCAGCAAGGATTGCAGCCGGATGCAGCCAGCCCAGGTCCGATGGCATTGACCTTATCCAGCCCGCCTGCCAGCGCCACTCGCCTTGGCTCGGGTAATCGGCGCGTTGCCCGGCGCGGACTCCGAAGTGCAGATGCGTCACGAGGGGGTGTTTCGGCGTGCCGCCGTTCTCGGTCGAGTCGCCCAGGTATGCAATCAGCTCTCCCTTGCGGACCGGGCCCGGCCGTTTGTGCCAGCGGCTCGGACTCAGGTGTCCGTACAGGGAATAGAGGTTGGCTTGAGGATGGTCGACGATGACAAGCCAGCCGTAGCCACCCATCCGGCCCGAGAAGCTCACTCTGCCGTCGGCTATCGCGTAGACTGGTGTGCCGGCCGGTCGGGCATAGTCCCGGGCAGCATGATACTTCCTGTGGCGGCCGGCCCGCACATTGCAGTTCTCGAAGTCGGCACAGTAGGGCTCGGTGTCTGCCGGAGAAGGGTCCAGAGGGAATGCAAACACCGCCGCGTGCTGCGCTGCGGCCGCTACCGCATCAGAAGTCGTGACCGGTTCAGATGCGTTTGCGCCCAGAACTCCAACAAGGAGCAGTCCCAGCAGCCTTAGCATGATCCGCCCAGGCTCAACGTCCGGTCCCTGCCGCTTCCGCCAATCTACAATCTGAAATCCAAAATGGGTGGCCTCGCGGCGCAGCCGCGTCCGGACCGCAACACTCAATGACGGGGGAGAGGTATCGAGTCCCGGATCCTGATTCCTGCCGGCAGTCTACTCCCCGAGTGTCTGGAGCGGCACGAAATCCTCCTGGTGGATTCGCACGACCTCCATGTTCGCAGCCGGTATGGGCGCGCAGGCTTCTCTGACGGTCTGAAAGCCCATGAACGCCCTTCTGCCGTCTTCGCTCGTATCCTGTTTCATCTGCTGGTATTCGGCTGGACCCACCGCGGCGACGTTGAGAGCCGCCGAAGCGGCAAAGACCTTGTACAGAGTTGCCCGCACCGTGGCCCAGTCAGAGCCGGCTGCCCGGAGCGACTCCTCCATACCTGGGACATTCAGCCCCTCGACGTACGCAGCAAGCGAGCTGGCCGGGTTATCGCCCGGCCTGGACGGAGCGGCCGCCCACTTCTCCGCCTTGAGCGTGGCCTTGAATGTCGGCAGGACCTTCAGGAACTGCGTGACCTCGGCCTCCGTCAGCGTACTACAGGCAACGGCAGGAAACGGCGCGACCGCCACCGGCTTCTCCGGGGCGCTCCTCTGGCCACAGACGACCAGGGTCAAGACTGCGAGCACGGCACACAGAACTGCTTTCATCTGGTTTGTCCTTTCCGGTAGCGCGAGAGCATACGCCCGCCTCGCACGAAGTCAAACGGTCGCAACTTCCGATAATCCGAAACAGAAGTGTGGGAGAAGAGATCAAGGAATCGAGGGATCAAGGGATCAAGGGATAGAGGGATCGAGGGATCGAGAGACTGAGCGGACGGAAGCGGTCAGCCGTTGGCGCGTCGGCAGTCGTACCGTGACTGCTACCTGCTATCTTCCTAACTGCTCACTCGCTGCCTGCAGCAGCGCGATGTCCCGAAGCTTCCGGAAATGGGGCGCCTGTCCTTGACCTTGACGAGGAAGTGTCGCCATTTGGTCCCTGATCCCCTAGTGGCCACGGATGTCCAGAATCTGGGTCCTCAGTCCTATTCGAAGGTGCAGCGTGCAACTGGCGGCAACCGTTCCGCGAACGAGCTTGTCCTCGTAGCCCAAGTAGACGACCATTAACCCAAACGCGCCTGGGTCGATACCACCGATTAGGAACTCACCATGCTCATTGGTTGCGACCTGGCTGTCGGCTCCCATGAGTATCACTGCCACGCCAGCCAGCGCCCCCTTGGTTTTTGCATCGAAGACCTCGCCCGTGATGGCGCCGGTGCCCGCCGGGGCACTGTCGACACTAGTGACTGGCGTGCTTCTTGGCGCGCAAGCCGTGGTTCGTGGTGGCTGGCAGAGGTGCGCTCTTGTGCAGGCGACTGAGCACAGGCATGCAAGAACCAACAGGCAAAACGGGGCGCCGGGCCTCATCGCGGAGATGATAGACTCGCGGGCGGGCGTGTCAAATGGGCGGGGGAGAGCCTACGGCCTGAGCCGTGAGGCCGTGGCGGCGCCACTCCGTGGACCGATGCCGTTGCCGCGCGGCTGAATCTGTCTCGTCTCGCGTCCCCGAAGCCC
>JAFGRF010000348.1 GCA_016935295.1 Caldifarciminota bacterium
CCAAGTACCGCAACGGCGTCCAAGTGAAGGCAGCATGACGATACCAAGACACCGCTCAGCTATTTCCACAACATTTGACATGACCTCGGGACAAGTCCCAATGACCATTAGAACACCACTGACCGAATGCCGAAATCCGAGGCTGCCGCCCGGACGTCTGTGTTCATCGGTGGTTCGTCATGCCTGCGGGTCGGCCTCGGTGGCGAGACCCGGACACTCGGTCTCTCGATCCCTTGACCCCTCGACCTCTTTCGTCTCCGCGCCATCTGCGCAGTCTGCGATTGAGCTGGAACCGGGGAGCTTTGTGATTCGCTGGTGCGGCGATTCGTTGACTGACTCAGGCACGAAGGTAGAATCACACCCCGATCCACCATGACTGAAAACTCGCATCCCGACACACGCTCTCCATCAATCTCCCGACCGGAAGCTGGCGAACCGATGAGGGCCGTCGCCCGCACCGCGCGGGTGCGCGAGCGGCTGGCCAAGGCGAAGAACGTGATGGTTATCACCGGCGCGGGCATCTCGGCTGAGTCCGGCGTCCCGACCTTCCGCGACGCAAGAGGCCTGTGGAAGGAGTTCAACCCGCTCGACTACGCAACGCATGACGCCTTCGAGCGCGACCCGGTTAGGGTCTGGAAGTGGTACGACCAACGTCGGGTCAACATGGCGCAGGCCAGACCCAACCCGGCGCACCGGGCCCTGGCTGCGATGCAGCGGCCGGGCCGACGTGTGTTCATCGTTACTCAGAACGTCGACGACCTGCACGAGCAGGCCGGCTCGAAGGAGGTCGTACACATCCACGGCTCGCTCTGGCGCATCCGCTGCGAGCGCGACGGCACCGTTCTTGAGAACCGCGAAGCGCCCCTCTCCGAATTGCCGCCGACCTGCATGTGCGGCGAGGTGATGCGACCGGACATCGTCTGGTTCGGCGAAGAACTGCCGCGGCAGCCGGTCGAGCGAATACTACACTACCTGCTGGAAGGCGGAATCGACCTCTGCCTGGTCATCGGCACCGAGGCGACGTTCGGGTACATCGTGCAATGGGCGCTGCAGGCACGCGAGGCCGGGGCCATGGTTGTGGACGTGAACCCGCGCGACACCGGGCTTGGTTCGATCGTGGACGTGCATCTGCGGGGCAAAGCCGGCGACGTGCTGCCGAAGTTGCTGCAGGAGACAGAGCCGGAGGTCAGCTAGATGCCGGAAGTCAGAAGTCCGGTTAGTCGCGTCTGCCAGCCTGTTCTCTCTGTGACTTTGTGTCTTTGTGGTGAGAACCCTCCGTGAACTCGGAGTTCCTGAAGCTCTGCCGCAAACGGAAGTCGGTGCGCCGGTTCGCCGACCGGCCTGTCGAACGCGAAAAGATCGAACTCTGTCTTGAGGCAGCCCGCCGTGCACCTTCGGCCGACAACATGCAGCCCTGGCGTTTCGTGGTCTTCGATGACCCCACAAGAAAACGGCAGATGGCCGACGCAGTGTTCCGCGGCGCCTACTCGATGTCGAGGCGGTTTGCCGCTGCACCGGTCATCGTCGCGCTGCTCATCAAGGAGAATCTGCTCGTCAACAAGGTCGCAGGTGTAGTTCAGGGCACTCAATGGCAACTGGTAGATTCCGGTATTGCCGGTGAGCACTTCGTACTGGCCGCGGCCGAACTGGGCCTCGGGACGTGCTGGATCGGGTGGTACGACGGCCGCGCGCTGATCAAGCACCTGGGTCTCCGCGGCAAGGGCTATCGCCCGGTAGCGCTCATCGCGCTCGGATACCCAGCCGCCGGCGTCTCCCCCAATCAACGCCCGCGCAAGCCGCTCTCCGACATCGCATCCTGGAACGAGCCGCCGCGCTAGGCGCGACGTCGCGGACTCAGGCTCCCCTGTCCTGCCTTCTGCCCTTTTCCGATGGCTCTCGGGTCCTGACCTCTGACGCCGTCCGGTTCTCAGCCATCGCCCTTGACATACCGCCAGTTTGCGGCAAGACTCTGAGCGATGGGCCTTAGGTCCTTGCAGGGCAGACTGCAGACCCGTGCCGGCATGGCCGTTGTTCTGGCCGCAGTCGCCCTTTGCTCGGTCGCGCTGTATCTGCAATCCACGCGTTGCGACTCGACCCGGAATACGTACACGCCCGTCTGCACGCCGCCATTCTGCTCAGCAACAAGGGCGACCAGCGCGGCGGCATCCAACATTTGCGCGTCGCACGGGAACTCGTGCCCGACCCGGAAATTGTGCTCAATGACCTCGCGATCGCGTTCAGCGCCGCAGGCGAAACCGACAGCGCCCTCGCGACCATCGACCAGGCGACTCGGTGCGCGCCATGGAGAACTGCAACCAGGCGCTCCGGCTCGACCCGGCGTATCTGCCGGCGCTCTACAACCAGTCGGCGCTTCCAGCAGCGCGAGGTGACACTGCCATAGCTCGCACCCTTGCGGAACGGGCGTACCGGCTGCGGCCCGACAACGAGGCAATAAGGCAGCTCTACCTCCGATTCAATCGGGACCCCAGTCCCAATCCCTGGCCCCGACGCCAGACAGGTCAGGCATACCGGCAGTCTGCTGACGATCGGAATACCAGCGTGCCCCGGCCGTCCGCTCGCTTGACATCGCGCCTGTTTCCCGCAAGACTCTGGATGATGGGCACCAGGCCTTTCACGGAGAGACTGAACACCCGTATCGGCATGGCCGGGGTGCTGGCCGCGGTAGTCCTTGTCTCGGTCGCTCTCTACCTGCCGGCCACGCAGTACAGCTTCGTCTGGGACGACGAACCGCTCATCGTGAACAACTCGCTACTGGCCTCTTCCGGGCCGGCCGAGATCTTCTCGCGCGGGTTCTGGGCCGGGGGTCCGGATCAGGACACCGGGCCCAGTGCCAGCTACTACCGACCTTTGGTTACGCTGAGCTTCTGGCTCGACCTGCACATCTCCCACGCCAACCCGCACTGGTTCCATTTGGTCAACCTGCTCCTCTACGCGCTGGCTGCGGCCGCAGTCACCCTGGTCCTGTGGGAACTGCTCCACTCCGGAGTCTGGGCGTTGCTCGGCGGCCTGCTCTTCGCCGCCCATTCCTCGCACGTCGAATCGGTCGCATTCGTGTCCGGGCGGACCGACATCATGCTGACCCTATTCACCGGTATTGCGGCCTTTGCTCTGCTCCGGTCATTCCGCAAGCACAACCGTTGGTGGTGGCTTGCGGTCCTGGCTGCGTTCGGCTGCGCCCTGTTGAGCAAGGAGACCGCGGTCCTGTTCCCGCTGCTCGTCGCACTGGCGCCGCTCTTGGTCGGCGTCAGGTATGACCGCCGCCACTGGTTTCTGGTGCTCGCCGCCCTGGTGGTTCTTGGCGGCTACTTCTTGCTCCGCGCCGCTGCGGTCCCACTCGCAACCCCGGACGGAAGTACCGAAACCTGGCGCCCGTTCGTGGCCAGCATCAACACCCTGGGGCTGTACATCCGCATCTTCTTCTGGCCGTTCGAGCACAACCTCTGGTACCAGGCCACTGACACGCCGTTGATCTCTACCCCAAACGCAGTTGCCGTCCTGCTGTTTGTCGTTTCGGCCCTGGTAGTTGCTCTCAAGCGCCGGTTCACCAAAGCACTCTGGGGCTACGCGTGGACGGTCGCCTTCCTCCTGCCCGTAGTCAGCATCGCCTCGCTCGGCCCGCTTGCTGCGGAGCGGCTGCTCTTTCTGCCATCTGCCGGCATCGTGATGGCCCTGGTTGCGGTGCTGTCGCGTCTGGTCAAATCCCATGCCCCGGCGCGGCGGATCGCCTGGGCCGGTGTGGCAGTGGTCATTGTGCTGCTCGGCACCGACTCGATGATGCGCACCCGTGTCTGGAGGAACGCCGAAACGCTCTTCCCCGCCATGATCCGCGAAGCGCCGGACGTGGCGGGCGGGTACTCCAACTTGGCCGATGCCATCGCCGGGCGACAACCAGACTCCGCTCTCGCGCTGTACGAACGAGCGCTCCGCCTGGACCCGGACTTCGCCCACGCCCACCTGCATGCCGCCATACTGCTCAGGAGCAAAGGCGACCAACGCCGGGCGATTCAACACCTGCGCGTCGCCAGGGAGCTCGCGCCCAACTCGCACATGGTACTGAACAATCTGGCTCTCGCCTACAGAGCGGTTGGTGAAGTAGACAGCGCCCTCGTGACAATCGACCGCGCTCTCGCGCTGCCGCCGGGCGGTTCAGCTGCACTCCGTCTCAACCGCGCCAGTATTCTGGTATCAGCCGGGCGTGCTGACGAGGCCGCTCGCGAGCTCGACCGCGCGCTGGCCCTGGACAGCACAATACCCGGTGCCCGAACCATGCTCGCCGACCTGCTCAGACAGCGCGGCCGCTACGACAGCGCGATCGCCCTGATGCAGGCCGAAGTCAAAGGCCGGCCTTCGGCCCCGAGCTTCGCCTATCTGGGCGACCTGTTCATCAATAAGGGCGACTCGGCACTGGCCGGGCTAAGCTACAATCAAGCACTCCGTATCGACCCGGCGTACGTGCGCGCGCTCTACGGCCAGTCGGTGTTGTCCGCAGCGCAAGGCGACTCTGCCACGGCCCGCATGCTGGCCGAGCGGGCGTACCAGTTACGACCCGACATTACAGAGATCAGGGAGCTCTACTCCCGGCTGGTTCGGCTCCCCAACCCATAGCCCCGGGTGATGGGCACCAAGCCTCTAACGGAAAGACTGAACACCCGTACCGGCACGGCCGTGGTGCTGGCCGCAGTCGCCCTTACCTCGATCGTCATCTACCTTCCAGCTACGCGCTACGGTTTTGTCTGGGACGATGATACTCTGATCACCAACAACTCGCTGCTCGCACACTCCGGGCCGGCCGAGATTTTCTCGCGCGGGTTCTGGGCCGGGAGCCCGGAGGTGGTTGCCGGACCGGCCGCATCCTACTACCGACCACTCGCAACACTAAGTCTCTGGCTCGATCTGCACATCTCCCATGCCAATCCGCACTGGTTCCATCTTGTCAACCTGCTCCTCTACGCGCTGGCTGCGGCCGCAGTCACCCTGGTCCTGTGGGAACTGCTCCACTCCGG
>JAFGRF010000349.1 GCA_016935295.1 Caldifarciminota bacterium
CTTCGTTTGTTTCTCGCAAGCCCAGTCCTTCTTCAACTCCCGCGGCCTTGGAGAAATCACACCGTCCGGCGAGGCCCGAGTCGCGGGGCTGGCCGAGCCGTCTGCCTTGTCCACCCTGAACCCGGGCATATTCGTCGGCCTCGACCAGACTTCGTTCCACCTCACGGCGCTGGGCGCGGCGGTCCACGGCACGCAGTATGGAAACAGCCGCCTGCTCGGTGAAGTGCAGCCTGCTGCTTTCAATGTCGCGACGCCGCTGCCCTTCGAGACACGCCTGTTCGCCGGCATCAACCAGAAGTTCAGCCAGGACTTCAACGTCTGGTCCGAATCCCTTGCCGATACGGCATACCGCCGACACATCGTCGGTCGCGGCGGCATCTATTCTCTCCGGGTCGGGCTGGCCAAGGCCTTCTTTGACAGAGTCTGCATCGGGGCCGAGTTCGACCACATCATGGGTGGTTCGCGGGAGAACTGGCGGTTCGAGCTCGAGAACGGCGGCTACACGTCAACCGACACGATCGAGGTCGACTACGTCGGCAATACATTCAAGGTCGGGGGATCGTTCCAGAGCCGCACATTCTCGCTTGCCGCGTTCTACGAGCCGGCGCTGGACTTGAGGGCGCGGCGCGACAAACGCGTACACGGCGTCATCACCGACACCACCCGCTACTACGACATCTCCCTGCCCCATTCATACTCGCTTGCCGCGGCCATCAGCCCCGCCAACAGAATCGGATTTGATATCGGACTGACGGTTAGACCATGGCAGGGCGCCACTATCACACAAGCGGACAGCGCCTCTCGCCTCGGATACAAGAACGTCTGGCGTGGTTCCATTGGCGCCGAATACGAAGTCGACTCACTCCACCCGGTGCGAATCGGCTATTCGCGGCAGACGTGGTACTACGGGAGCGCGTACTACTCCTATTGGGGGCGTACCGGTCCAATCGCCATCAACGAAGATGGCATTCACCTCGGAACGAGCGTACCTATCCCCAAGTTCGGCTCCCTCGACATCTCGGGCGAACTGCTGATCCGGGACTCGCACCTCTATGAGGGCATTGCTGTCCCGCCTGAGGATAACCCTGGCAGTCTCAGGGAGTTCGCCGGCCGGCTGATGCTGACCCTCTCCTATTCCGAGGCCTGGCTCAAGCGCACGCGCCGCTGGGGCTATTAGCCCAGCTCGCTGTTCCTCTTCTATTGACACTTCTGGTATAACCTGTAGCCTGAGATTGCAGTGTGATGATGCTGACCAAGGACTGCTGCCGACAAAGCCTGGGGACCCTGCGCGTTGTCGCTCTGCTCTCTGTCCTGTCAGCGACCTTCCTCGCGGGCAGCGAGTGGTTCGAAGTCGCGCCGCTGCCTGTCCCCCGTGCCTTCCACATGACTGCCTTTGCCGCGACCGGCCCCGGACCAAGGGTCTATGCCATCGGCGGCCAACGCTCGCCATCCGACACGATGGAGCGCCTCTGCATAGCGTACTCACCGCAGTCCAACTCATGGAGTCAGCGAGCTGCCATGACCCAGCGGCGCGGTCTGGGTCAGGCCTGCGCCTTCGGCGGCAAGGTCTGGGTCTTCGGCGGCTGCCGCACGTTCGGGTCCGGGCTGGCAGACGTCGAAGTCTACAACCCGGTCAAGGACTCCTGGGCTACCGAACCGGGCATGCCCGTCGGTCTGTACGACTTTGGCGCGGCCGTATGGCGTGACAGCCTCATATTCACCATCGGCGGGGGCAGTTGGCATCCGTCAATGCCCCCGACCTCCACGGTCAGGCTCTTCGACCCGAACCTCGAAACCTGGTACACCGCTACACCCCTGCCCTTGCCACTCGGAGCCACGGCCTGCGGCATCGTGGGTGACACGCTTCTCGTTGCGACCGGCTGGACCAGCTCCGGCCCGACCAATCGCGCCTGGCGGGGAATCCTCAATCCCTCAAATCCGGCAGTCATATCGTGGCAGGAGCTTGACACCCTGCCTGGGTCCCGCCGCTGCCGCGCCGCCTGTGGGGTCGTCAACGGCGAGTTGTTCGTCATCGGCGGCCTGGCACTGGATGCAGGATCGTCTCTCGGGCTTCATCCTTCATCCCTCAGCCCTCAACCGGCAGGTTTCTCCGGCTTGAACGACGTCTGGTCGCTCGCGGCCAGCAACGGCTGGACCGAGCGGGCTGCAAAACCGTATGCGGTCTCTTCTGTCTTCGGTTCCGGCTCGGACGCGTCGAACCGCATCTACATACCGGGCGGCTATCCAGGCTCGGCTCCATACTCGCAGGCAACCGAGTACCTCGACATGTCCAACTACAACCACGACGTCGGCGTGGCCGGCATCGTCTCACCTTCAGGCAGGCTGACGCCGAATGCTACGTACCCGGTCTCGGTGCAGTTCCGCAACTTCGGAACTGCCAGTGAAAACGTGAGCGCCCAGGTCACGGTCCTGGACTCCACAACCGGCTCGCCGGTATTCAGCGCGGACACCGCCTTCGGCCTCGCGCCCGACTCGGCCCGGGTGGTGGAGTTCGGTGACTTCGTGCCGCAGGGACAGCACGTGTTCGGCACGACCGCCTCTGTCAGCCTCACTGGCGACCTGAATCCGGCCAATGATACCGGTCGCGCACGTTCGCGCACGACTACCGGCAGCGACCCGGACGGCTACGGCTACGTCTTCAAGACGACACAGGAACCCGACAACCTGACGTTCTCGTGGTTCGACACGACCGGTGGAACGGTCATCGACGAGTGGGAACCGAACGGAGACGAGGGCACGTCGCGCCGCATCCTCCCGTTCACGTTCAACTTCTACTCGACCGCGGTCAATCGCGTCTACGTCTGCACCAACGGCTACCTGCAGACCTCGGACAATGTTGCCAGCCTCAACTTCCCGCTGCCCTATGA
>JAFGRF010000350.1 GCA_016935295.1 Caldifarciminota bacterium
AGGTCTCAATCGGGCCGAGCCCGCCGCCGCCGAACGCCTCGGGTACACCCGCGCTGTAGAGTCCCATCTCTTTGAGGCTTCCGGTCGCGGTCTCGACGATGGCCGCGCGCTCGGCCGGGTCCTTGGAGTTGAGGAACTTGGGCTCCTGCGTGAGCAGGTCGCGCCGCACGAACTCGTGCGCGGTCTGGCGGACCATGTCTGCGTCTTCGCCGAAGGTAAAGTCCATGCTAGGAGCGTGGTCCAGTGGTCAAGTGGTCCAGTGGTCTAGTGCAGGTCATTAGGAGGCTTTGCGGGTGTAGTCGGGGAGGAGGAGGGGAGACTTGACCTCGGAGCCGAGGCCCTTCTGCTGGAGGTCCCTGCGCCAGCGCTCGACGTGAGCAAGGCCGAGCTGCAGGTCGCCGGTCCGTTCCTTGGCCTGGTTGGCAGCGACGACACCTGCCCTGCGACCGAATACCACTACGTCGAGTAAAGAGTTGCCCATCAAGCGGTTCCGTCCGTGCACTCCACCGGATGCTTCGCCGGCCACAAGCAGTCCGGTCACGTTGGTGGCGCAGTCAGCAGTGATTTCTACGCCGCCGTTCTGGTAGTGCAGTGTTGGGTAGACCAGCATCGGTTCCTTGGTGATGTCGATGCCGTGCCGGCCGAACTGACGCACCATGGCCGGCAGTTCGCGTTTGACCGAGCCGGCGCCGCGGTGGATCTCAATCATCGGCGTGTCGAGCCAGACGCCCTGTACCGCGGTTGGCGTCGTGACGCACTTGCCGCGCTGGCACTCGCGGATGATTGCGGAAGCAACCACGTCGCGCGTCTCGAGCGGGAAGATGAACTGCTCGCCCTCTGAGTTGACCAGTTGCGCGCCGATGCTGCGCACCTTCTCGGTAACGAGCTGGCCGAGTATCTGCTGCGGGTAAGCCGCGCCGGTCGGGTGGTACTGCATCGTGTCGATGAACGCGAGGTGAGCGCCGGCGCGGTAGGCAAGTACCAGGCCGTCACCGGTCGCGCCGTAGTGGTTCGAGGTCGGGAAGCCCTGGTAGTGGAGTCGGCCGCTGCCGCCGGTAGCGACGATGACGACCTTTGCCCTGACTACCGAGTAGCGGTTGAGGTTGAGATTGAGCAGGACCGCGCCGGTCACAGCGCCTTTATCGTTGGTCAGAAGTTCGACCGCGGGCGAGAACTCGAGCAGCCTGATGGTATCGCGGCTCCTGACTTCGTCGCGCAAGGTGCGCATGATTTCCGCGCCGGTGTAGTCGCGGGCAGTGTGCATCCGGCGACGAGACGTGCCGCCGCCGTGGATGGTCTTCATCGAGCCGTCCGGGTTCTTGTCGAACATCGCGCCGAGGTCTTCGAGCCAGCCGATAGCCTCGGGCGCGTCGGTGACCAGTGCCTCGACCAGGTCGGGAGTGTTGGCGAAGTGGCCGCCGCCCATCACGTCGACATAGTGGATTGCGGGCGAGTCGTTGTCCTTGTCCGCGGCCTGGATGCCGCCCTGGGCCATCATCGTGTTCGCGTCGCCGAGGCGCAGCTTGGTCGCGATCATCACTCTGGCGCCGGCATCGTCGGCCATGATTGCCGCAGCGCAGCCTGCGCCGCCACCGCCGATGATGAGAATGTCGCAGTCGTGATCGGGATTCTGGATATTGGATTTGAGACTATCGACTTCGGGAAGGGTCGAGTCGGCTTCGAGCAGGTCGGCGAGTTCGCGCGGCGTGCGGTCGCCGGAATTGGGCCCGACCCGCAGGGTCGCGAAGGTCTCGGCCCGGTAGTCGGGATGGAAGCCCTTGAGCAGTTCGTCCTTGGCCTCGGCCGTGGCGCGGGGGAAGGTCTCGGACATCCTGCGCTCGCGGGAGGCGACGACGAGATTGAGGGAGTCCTGCATGTTTGACGGGTAGCTCATATTGCCCCCACGGCCCCGGAGAATTCAGAATTCAGAGACCAGAAATCAGAATTCAGAAATGGCAGGAATCCGGCTTCGAACTCTAAGTTCTGAATTCTGGATTCTGACTTCTGAACTATCCTATTCCTCATGTTATTCCCCCTTCTCGATGTCGCGCTCGGCATAGCGCTTCTTCATCTCGTCCTTGGACTGCTTCTTGAGCCCGGCGAGGTCGGCCATGAACTTGCCTGCTGTCACTTCTTCGCGGCGGCGGGCAAGGTGCGCTGACTTCTTGGCCAGCTTGCGGCCATAGATGCGGCGGGAGAGCAGGGCAGCGTTGTGTTTCACCAGTTCGGCCGGGCAGCGGGATACGCAGAGCCCGCACATGATGCAGTCGAAGGAGATGTCGGCCGCCGCCGCAAGGTCGCCACGCACGATGGCCGAGACGTAGCCGAGCACGTCGATGTCCTGCGGGCAGGACTTGGTGCAGGTGTTGCAGCCGAGGCAGCGGAGCATCTCAGGGTAGAGGTCGAGGACTTCTTTGGCCTCGCCTTTGAGTTCGGACAGGCGATAGGTCGAGCGGTTGGCCGGGTAGAAGGGGACCATCGTCAGTTGCATGTCCGGCTCGACCCGGGTCTGGCAGGCAAGGACGAACTTCAGGTGATAGTCGCCGGGCAGGCGGTAGACCGTGGCGCACGCGCCGCAGAATCCGCCGCGGCAGCCCACGCCGCGTATCAGCTTGTATCCGGCGTATTCGAATGCCTGCAGAATGGTCAGCGAATCGGGCACGCGGTGACGTTCGCCCATGATGTAGATGTCAATGAGGTTGGTATCAGCCATTTCCGACCTCCTCGAGAAAAGCGTCCAGATAATAGTCGTCGGTCGGGCCGAGTCGCTCCAGCAGGTGCTTCATCTGCTCGACCGTGCGGGTCTTCACGATGTAGTGCTTGATGCTGGTGTCCACCTGGGGGCAGGACATGACGCAGGCATAGCAGCGGTCGCAGTCGGTGCCGACCATGGTCTCCAGTGCCAGCGAGGTGCGCTGGGCGGTCTTCTGAAGCCGCGCCGGCTCGCGGGCGAGCAGCGAACAGCTGTCCACGCAGTTGCCGCAGCCAAGACAGGCGCGCGTCCCGGTCAACTCCGCCCCGGCTATGAGTGTGTGCGAGGGACCGAAACCGGAGGAGAGGAGTCGGCACCGGGCGACCGGCGGCTCGGAGATGTCGAGGATGCGCTCGAGGACTTCGAGCACGTCATCGATCTCGGTCTGCCTGGTGTTAGGCACTTCAGGCAATAGGACCTAGAGGACCTAGTCGACCTATTCTGCGCATAGCGCTAGGCCTGCGCCTTCTGCTTCTTGAACTCTGCGGTCAGCATCGGGACGATCTGGAACAGGTCGCCGACGATGCCGTAGTCGGCAACTTTGAAGATGTTGGCCTCCGGGTCCTTGTTGATGGCAACGATAGTCTTGGAGTTGATCATGCCGACCAGGTGCTGGATGGCGCCGGATATACCGCAGGCAATGTAGAGCGCCGGCGCCACGACCTTGCCGGTCTGGCCGACCTGGAACTGGTGGTCGCGCCAGCCCGCGTCCACCGCCGCGCGTGACGCACCGACTGCCGCGTTCACTACCGACGCAAGCTCTTCCAGAATCGGGTAGTTTTCCGGGCCTTTCATGCCGCGGCCGCCGGAGATGATGATGTCGGCCTCGGTCAGCTCGACGGTCTTGATGACTGCCTTGACGATTTCCGCGACTTTGGTGCGCAGTTCGGCCGGGGCCACATCGCCTGCTACGACTTCGGCGCCCTTGTCGTTCTCGGGCTGGGCGCTGTAGGCGCGCGGTCGCATCGTGATGATGAGCGGGTTGGCCGAGGGAGCTTTCGCCCGCGTGATTGCCTTCCCGGCGTAGACCGGCCGGGTCATGATGGGATTGCCGCTTTCGTCGAACTCGAGCGCAGTGCAGTCGGGAATGATGGCCGTCTCGAGCCGGGCGGCAAGCGTTGCGCCCAGGTCCTTGCCCATGACCGTTGATGGGAGCACCACGGTATGCGGTTTGTGCTCGCGGCAGAGTCTCTCCAGCGCGCCCGCATATCCATCCGGCGTGTAGAACTGGAGGGAGGGGTCGTCTACGGTGATGATCTTGTTGACGCCGAACTTCACGACCTCGGCGGCGAGATCCTTGATGCCGGCACCGACGATGACCGCCGCCAACTCGCCTCCGCGCTTCTCGGCAATTGCGTAACCGACACACAAGGCCTCGAACGCGACCTTCTTCAGTTTGCCTTCACGCTGTTCGCAGAATACAAGTACCATCAAGTTGCTCCAGTCCTGTGGTTTGCGGCCTGTCGCGTCCGGCGTGGTCCGAGCCGACGCTAGCTGCGGCACTCCCGGTTAGCTTGACAG
>JAFGRF010000351.1 GCA_016935295.1 Caldifarciminota bacterium
GAATGCGCGGTCTGGAGATACGCAAACGCAATCCGGCAGGGCTCATCGCCCTGCCGGGCTGACCGCAACGCGGAAAGCCAGACCGCGAACTTCCGCGAAGCCGCGGAGCGGGCCGAACTCCGCGCCGAACAGGTCCGCCACATCCTCAACGAGCGCGGCGTCTCGCTTATCCAGTTCGTGACCTTTCGCGGCTTCGGCCTGCACGTGGACAAACTCTGCCGCGACTACTCGGACGAGTCGCTGCGTCTTCAGGTGCTGGATGCAATCACGCGTTGGACCTGCTACGGCTGCAGTTCCGTGATTCTAGGCGAGATCTGCCTACAGGTGTTTGGGATGGAGCTACGGGATGTCAGTGAGTAGCGAAGGTGTTCCAGCGGCCGATGCCGAGCTTCATCGCCGTCTGCCCGTTGCGATGCCCTCTGACTCCAAGAAGGCGCGAAGCGCATCGTGTCGTCTGCAGAACGCGTTCCACACCCTCTTCTGCTTCGGGGTCAGCCCATCTGGAAAGTCCACGGGGCGATACCGAAAGCGTCTCATGTAGCTGGCAGTCAGTCTCTTGATGGCCGCGTGCCGACTGGGGTCTGGGCAACCCTTGGGTCGCCTTCTGAACCACTCGTCGAGGGTCTTCTCTTGTTTGGAGTCGTCGCAGGAGGAACAGGCCGGAACGAGGTTCCCGATGACAGTGCGACCTCCCTTGGAGACGGGGTGAACATGGTCCCACCTCCACTGCTTGGGCTTCGTGTCTCCGCAGTATACGCAACACATGCCTCCGAGTCTTTGGAAGTAGCTGCGGATTCTCTCGATCTCGGCCTGGTCGCAGCGCTTGCCTGCGAAGTGCTCCTTCACCGCTCGGGTCAGCAATGAGAGCCCAAGGGCAGGGTATGTGCGGTTCGGCGCCTTCTTACGCCCAGCACTTCTCTTCAGGGGTCTTGTAGGCATAGGTCCAGGTCTCCTTTCCGAAGTACTGATTCAGCAGCGACTGGAACAAATTCTCGGCCTGGCGCAGGGCCTCCCGCAGCGTGGACTGGTGCTCTCGGTGAGCCGCCACGGCACCGACGAAGTCATCCTGTACCTTCGCCGGTGGCACCACAATCGGGAATACCTCGAATCTCTCAGCCGTGAAGTGACCGATGGTGGAGGTGGACGTTTCCCTTGCTACAAGGCCGGACGCCACTGCGGCCCACATGTACCATTGGAAGTAGTCGGGCCGTATCTGGTTAGTCTTGAGTCGCAACCGGTGGACCGCTTTCTGATAGCAGCAATCGGGAATCTCGCCTCGCCAGATTGCTGTTCTTCCGACCTCTCCACCTTCGCACACTAGGATGTCGTCGACTCTGAGTCGGAACTTCTCAAAGTCATCGGGCGGAAAGTCCATCTGCTTCACGTCGGCCAGATCGAAGTACCCCCACTGGACATTAGCGTTGCCCAAGTATGGCCGAAGTTGCCGTCCGGTGTAGCGCTTCTCGTCGAGCATCTTCCCAAGCTGAATGTGGAACAGCTTTCCTGCCGGGACGACAGAGAATCCCTTCGGGTTCGCAGCCGGGTCGCCGAACATGCGGAGGAAGAGGGCGGGGAGGAACTGGTCGGAGAGTTCGAGCGCGTAGCGGCGCATTCGGCGAAGCCTGTCGGCCTCGTCCAGTATCCCCGCAATCCGGCGCTGGATGGGCTTCGACGGGAGTGCCAACTGGAACGACGCCAGTTGTTCGAAATCGGCTCTAGGTCTATCGCCCTGCATGTGGTGTTCAGCAAACGTGATGAAGTCAGTAGCTGCGAGGCGGAAGCGCAGAAACTGACCGCTGAGGGCTTGCGTCTCCGGCAGGACGATGAACTCAGAAGAACAGAGTCCGTCGAAGTCCGCCAACCAGACCTTATTGAGGTACGACCGCAGCCGACCATATAGCACGTCGCCCTTTTGGAACCGGTAACACGTGCTGCTCATTGTCTCGGCAGGCGCGGTGCCGAGCAATCTCGACGTGTGCGCCTCGACGTGTTCCAACCCAACGTACCGACTCGTTGGGTAGTCCTGCGGTGATACCCTTTCGGTACGGGGCTCGACTACCTCGCCCAGCGTCGTGCAACGCGTGCTCTTGGAGGACGGCGACCCGTTCATATATAGTAGCGAAACGAGAGAGGCGGCGTGCTGTCCGGAGGTGCCGCAGTCAGGATTTCACCAACAGCGTCCGCGAATCTGAGCGTGACAGGTATGCCGTCAGCGTATATGCAGGAGTTGTAGTTCAACTTCGTCAGGGAGAGGATGTCCGACATAACCGTGTGGATGTCGGCGTTCCCCTTGCAGATCTCGATACGCAGTGGGTTCGGTACCTCGAGTGCTGTGCTCGTCTGTAGGCGAGGGACATAGCCATTTGTCCAGAGAAAAGCCAACTGGTCGCTAAATATCCAGGCGAGCCCCCGCAAGACGGGGTACTCACCCGCACGGTAGAGCTTCGGTGAACTAGTGGGCCTTATGACTACACCAACGAGGGCCGTTCTGTCGTCGACACCTTCGCAGAAACCAGCCCACTCCTCGTTGTCGAATCGAGTTCTGCCATGGATGAACAGCTCGTGGGGAACTCGTTCGTTGTTGGCCTTCCTGTAGGCAGTAATCGCTAGCTCGACCAGCTCCCTAGCCTGTCTTCGATGCAGGTGAAACTCGCCCCGCTTGGGGTTGTACCACGGACCGAGCGCGCCACGGAAGACTACGCCGTCGCCCGAATCAAGAAACATCTGAGCGGCGCAACAGGCGTTCTTCGGACTTCGCGCTGGGTCTTGAATCTTGAACACGAGGCCCAAATAACACACCCCGTCGCGGACGTCTGCGAGCTTCCATGGGCGGCCGCCGACTTTGTAGTACGTGGCTGTTGACAGCGTCCATGCTACGTGTCCAAGAATACGAGACAGGTCGCGTATGGGCTTGCCGCGACTGTCGACGTACTCATCGGGAGCCAGTGTGCTCTCTCGCACGACTTGGGTCGCAATTCCGTGAGGCAGGAGCTTGGCCTTGAGTTGGTTCCTGAAGTGGGCCTCGAACCGATACGCCTCGGCTTCTCTGTTCATTTCGTCAAACAGCGCCGGTTCTCTTATCAGGCGCCTAGCTCGCGGTCCGCTGATGACCCTACGTATGGAGATCTGCCCCTTCTCGACGCGAGAAGTGGGGCGGCAGTACTTGTACACGTCATCTGGCACGACTACAAACCACAGGCTGGGTGCTGTGTCGCAGTCTCTCTGGCTGGCGACGATTCTCGACGCGTAGCAGTCGACTGTATTGAACACTCGGACATGCCCATCTTGTGCATGCAGGTACCGCGTGAGTTCGTCTTCTGGAACAGCAATTGGTGAGAGCCTATCAGGTTTCCAAGGGATACCGAAGACCGTCTCAAATCCCGGGAAGAATGGCCTTGCCACGCCGCCGGTGAGATTGGCCACTGGCCCCATCGTCGTTGCCACCCACGCCTTGAACTTGCGGATGCCCGCTTTGGTGCCAATCACGCCGCAGTTCACCCCATATGGCGCGGATGCTTCGTCCAGCGGCCCGAACAGCATGAGTCCATCCCGCGGGTCTTCCATCGATTGCGCATGTCCGAACAACAGCCTCGGCTCGGCCAGGTAGACTAGCCGGCTGCTATTCATCCTTGACTGCCGTGGGTGGTTCGGCAGCACCTTCGTCGGGTTCGTGCATGCCCGCGTATACGAGGTCCAGTTGAGGGTGTGCGTCGGGGTCGGCGTAACTGACCGGACTGATAATCGTCGTGGGGCTGGCATCGATGATCGTCGTGTGTTGCCGTGCGAGTCCCAGCCGTAGACCACGCTGGTCATCGGCAAGGGTACGCACCAACTGCAAGAGGCGGTCGCGCCACTCCGCGTTCCACCAGTTCCGGCCCAATTGACGCCTGGCAGCATGTTGGGTTGCATCGCTTGTCAGTGGGTGCATCCCGTCAGATGTAAAGACTATATGCGTGGCAATACTGAAGCACAGTTGCGGCCAGATGCGTGCCGCTCCGCTGATAGCGAAGTGCCAAGTCTTGTCCAAGTGAGTGCCAACGAGAACGCGGTATGTCTTAGTCCCGTCACCGCGCTTGAACAAGATGCGGTCACCATCGAGAAGCCCCCGTGGCACCCAGTGCGCGGTTCGCCCTTGGGAAAGAGCATACGGCTTGAGCCCCTTTCTCGACATAGCACAGTCCCAGGCAGTGTTTAACAACTCTGTTACCAGGTTCTTGGCGTCGTTGTTCTCAAGCAGCGGATTCCCGAAGCCCTGCGAGACCACGGCCTCAACGCTGTAGGGGATGCTTCGGCGCTCTCGGCGAAGGAAACGACTGACATCATTGCGGCCCGCGGACAGCTCGCTGGCCGAAGCGAACGAAACGACGTTATCTCGGTATCTAGTTGCGGGAAAAGGCAAATCGGCTGGCAGGACTTTCGAGTCACCAGCCGGGTGGAGGTAGAGCCGAGGAGGCAATCCAGTGATCGGGAACCAGTTGGTGTAGTACTCTTCGTCTTGTGAGACAATCTGGGCGTTCTTGAGGAACGTCGAACGCCACCAATCTGCAACTGCTGCCGGGCCGCTGTCTACGCTGCGAGGAACTCCTTCCTTGTCAAACTGACCCAATAGGACATTGAGCCCCTCTGCCCAGTTGCGTGAGAACTCTATCACCTGCAACCGCTTCAACTCTATGTTGGTGTCCTCGTGCTTCATGTCACTGTCGATCCGCACCGGCACCACGAACCGTCGAAGCATGTGCTTCTTGGCCACCGCCTGGGCTACAGCGAGTTCCTTCAGGGATCCTTCGCTGGAATTCGATGACCGTGAGAGCACATAGAGGAACTTCGCGGTGCTGTTCCTTATGGTATTGTCCACCTCACGCCAGAAGTCCTCCCCGCCAGGCAAGCACTGGCCCAACACATCGCACCACACGTGAAAGCCCCGGCCTTTGAGTTTGAGCGCGAGCCAAAGCGCAAACTCGTTGTCGGCCGGCGTGGCATGACTTATGAAAACCACGTCCCTCTTTGGCTGCGGCTCCATTGTCAATCCTCGTCCCTACGTCCCTGCTGCCGGGCGCGGGCCATGACGCGGGCAAGCCAGCGGGCACGCGTGACACTGTGCTGCCCCACAAGTGTATGCCGTTTGTATGCAAGAAAGGCGCCGAGTGTATGCAAAAAGGCCGTCATTTGTATGTACGGAAACTGCTTGACACCGTACCAGCCGGGGCTATAGTGTAGGTGCAAGCCCTGCTTGGCCGAAGTCTGACGTTATGCGTCAGATACTTATGTAGGCCCGGTGGGGTTCTGCGTTTGGTGAGCATCACCGCTTCGTCAGGTTCCTGTCGAACACAAACTCCCTGGGCTGAAAACACCAGTGCCTGTAGGCGTGCGTCCAGCGGCATGCGGGCCCGGACTGCGACCCGGTAGTAATCCCGATGTTGAAACCAGGATAGAGCTGTCTCACTTCTGCCAGTATCGTCTTGTACAAGGCCTCTTTGGCCCGGGTTCTCTTGCCCCTCATGTTCCGACCCGGCAGCTTCACCTTGTGCCAGTCGTTCAGCCGGAACTGCATCGCGCCCAGGACGATGTCCAAGCACTGAAGCAACACGTGGTCCCGCGTCTCGACCTCGGTGATATCCTCGGGCGACAGGAGAATGCCGGCGCGGGCGAGCTCCTTACCCTTGGGTAGAGCAAGGAGGAATGCCCTGAACATGGCTATCTTCTCGTCCGTGTCGGGGATACGGTCGAAGTAGAGCCTCAGCCTGGTTCCGCCCTCACGGATGGGCAGGTACTTCAGCCCGAATGCATTCTTGATGAACTGGTAGTAGAGCTTGAAGTACTGCAACTCCAAGTCTTCGCTGGTCAGCCCCCGCGGCCGCTGCGCCTTCTGCCTGAACATCACGCGGACCTTCACGTTCCCGGCCGAAAGCTCCGCAAAGAAGGCATGCACGAGTGCCCGGTACTTCTCAAGATACTGCTCAGTTACCTTGTCCCACTTCGCTACGCCGAAGAGGTTCTGCGCCAGCTTGGTGGCATTCAGGCGTTCCGTGACCTTGAGAATGACGCTGCCGCCCACAATGACGCCGCCGTAGAAGTTGCAGTAGTACTTCCCTCCGGCTGCGGATTCGTCGCAGAAGATGACGTACTCCTTCTCTTGGGCTCCTTGGTCCGCCGGCCGTTCACGGACCGCGGCGACCTCGGATACCCCCGGCGCGGCGCGTCGCTTGGCGGACGTGCGGGTCTTGGCTGCTGTCAATTGCCCTTCAGTGACTTTCGGATGTCGGCTGCGACCTCGGAAGCGCGGGCATTCAGGGCGTCGAGGCGGTCGAGCGTGACCTCGGGCTTTTCGTAGTAGGCTTCGTCGTGGTCGAGCTGGCGGTAGCGGCTGGCTGTCAGTTCGTAGTTGTTGGCCTTCACCTGGTCTTTGGTGACCCAGAACTGGCGGGTGAGCCGGTCGGCCTCTTTCTGCAGCGGTGCGACCTCGGCCTCAAGCTCGGCCAGTTCGGCCTCGGCCTTCTCGCGGGCGTCGCGGGCTTTGTCTCCGTCGCCATCAGCCACGACAACTTCTTCGAACTTCAGGCGGTGAATCGTCGCATGGTGTTCCAGCCGGTCCTTCTTGAGCGGGGCAAGCTGCGTGCGAAGCTCGGCCAGGCGCTCGGTTCGTGCCTCCGCGAAGTCGCGGTCGAGCCGCTTATGCCAGCACTCCTGGATGTCCGGGATGTCGCTCTCGTCCGGTTGAGGCGTGCGTTTGTCGTCGAGGGAGAAGCCGTCGTACTCCATGTCGTAGAACCAGATGCGGTCGGTGCTCGCGCCTTTGGTGAATAGGAGCACAGCGGTCGAGACACCGGAGTAAGGCTTGAAGACCCCGCCGGGCATGCAGACCACTGCGTCGAGACGGTTCTCTTCGATGAGCCTGCGCCGTATCTCGACGTGCGCGTTGGAGGAGCCGAACAGAATGCCTTCAGGCACGATGACCGCTGCCCTTCCGCCGTTGTCCAGGAGGCGCAGGAACAGGTGGAGGAAAAGAATCTCAGTCTTCTTGCACTTGGCGGGAAGGTCTTCACCTACGTCACCCGAGTCAATCGCACCTTTGAACGGCGGGTTGGCGAGTACCACCTCGTACTGATTCCTTTCCTTGAAGGCCTTGGAAAGCGAGTCGGTGTAGAGGAACCGCGGCGACTCGATGCCGTGGAGAATCATGTTCATGCAGCCGATGCGGAGCATGATCATGCCTGAGTCGCTGTCGTAGCCCGTGAGCGCCTGGGTCTGGAGGTGCCTCCGGTCTTTGACCGAGAGCCTGTCGCCGGCGCGGAACGTAGCGTTACCTTCGCCGTCGCGGGCGAGCACTTCTTCGCTGGTCCCCTGCTCCATGATGTACCGGTAGGCGTTGACCAGGAAGCCGCAGGTGCCTGCTGCCGGGTCGCAAATGCGCTCGTGGGGCTGAGGCGCAATCATGTCCACCATCATCTGGATGACATGGCGCGGGGTGCGGAACTGGCCGTTCTTGCCTGCGATGCTCAGGTGGCCGAGCACGTACTCGTAGAGGTCGCCCTGCACATCCTGGTTCTGCTCTGAAATGTGCATGTCGTCGATCGCTCTGCAGGCCTCGATGAGCACGCTCGGCTTCTTGATCTTGAACTCGGCGTCCTTCATGTACTCGGCGAACGCGCCGCCGGAGTCGCCCAGTTCCTTCAGGAACGGGAAGACTTCGTCTTTCACCTGCTTGAGCGCTGCGTCAGCGGCGAGATGGGTCCAGTACGACCAGCGGAGTTCCTTGCCGAGGATCGGCTTGTACTTCTCGCCCAGCCGCTTGGCCCTGCGTTCGTTGTCCTCCTCCCGCTCGTCGAGTCTCTTCAGGAAGAGCAGGAAGCTGAGCTGCTCGATGGCGTCGGTCGGGTTGGGCAGGCCGCCGGACCAGAGCTTGTCCCACAGAGCCTCTACCTGAGCTCGCAGAGTCGGGTCGGTAAGCATGTGACCTACATTCTACGCCGCGAGCTTGGCTGTCAAAGCAAGAAGGTCTTTGACGTCCTGCGGTGAGAGCAGCCGCTCGACCGCGTTCCGCCCGAACGCGGCAAAGGTGTCGCCGTACAAGTCGTCTTCGCTGAGCCGGCGTTTCTGGATAAAGACGGTCTGGACCGAGCGGAGGAAGCGGATCTGGTCAGCATTGTAGGCATGGGCGGTGATGTGGCGGTCGAATGCCTGCCTGACCACGGCGGCGTAGTCGGGGATGGCGTCGACGTGTAGAAGGTAGCGGAGCAACGCAAGGAAGCTGGAAGCCCGGATGCCGTAGGCCTTGCGGATGGTCTCTTCGGTGACGTGGAGGTCGCTCTGGCCGAGCTCGCGGTTGAGCACCCGTTCCAGTTCGACAAGCTGCTCCTCGGTGACAGGTTTGCCGTCGCGGATGGCAAGCAAGACCGGGTGTTCCTCGACGATGGCGAGCACTCTGCTCTCGACCTGCTTGCGGTACTCCTCGACCAAGACCTGCTTGCCGTCAGCCGAGATGGTTATGAGGCCGCTTGAGGCGATGAAGTCGGGCAGGTCCATGGCGACTAGGTTCGTCGGCCGCTCGCGCCTGTTGCGCATGTGCGGAGCCAGCAGCCGGATGATGTCGGTCAGTTCCTGTGTGCTGGCCTCAAGCAGGCGCTGAGACAGGCAGATTTCCATGGCCGCCTTGGCCTCAGGATTCTCGGCCACGTAGGGCGGCAGCCGGCTCACGTCCTCGCCAATCGACTGAACGTTAGCCGCGGAGGGCCTGCGGTTCACGATGCTAATCCTCAGCCGCTCGACCTTGTGGGTGAAAGTCTCGGCGGCCACGTCCACGTTGCCGGCAAACCGCAGGAGCGGGCCGACCATGTCGCGCAGGAAGTCTATCTTCTCCGGAGTCAGCAGGACCCAGAACTCGTCCTGCCACGCCTGCTCAACGTCGCTGTAGACCTTCTGCACCGGGAACGAGTCGAGCGGGATGCGGGCAATCATGGCGCGAATGTCGGTGAGCGCCTGCTTCCGGGCCGCGGATTCGGGCATCGGCAGTGAGGCTTCAAGCAGCTTCAGACGGGTGTTGAAGAGCGAAACGAGTATCGGCAGCGTCTGGGGTGTCTGGGTCGATGGCTCGCGCTGGAAGTCGTTCTGCCAGAAGTCTAGGATTAGGAACTCGGTCTTCTTACCGTCGGGCAGCCGGTCGCGATAGCGGCAGGCTTCGTCGTTGCGCGTGCCGCGGCCGAGCATCTGCCAGAGCTTGATGCCGGAGAAGACGGGCTTCATGAATACGAGGTTTACGACCTCGGGGACGTCGATGCCGGTGTCGAGCATATCCACCGAGATGGCGATGCGCGGCTGGTCGTTCTTCTTGAATTGGGTGATGAGACCGTCGCCCCACGGGCCGTCATGCACGCGCTCGACGTCGGAGTGAATCAGCTTGACCATGCCGACGTGCTGGGGATACATCTCCTCGAACACATCCCGCATGCGCTCGGCGTGCTTCTGGGTTATCGCGAAGACGATGGTCTTTCCGGGAATCTGGCCGGAGCGGTCCTTGAGGCACCGGTCCATCACTTCGGACCACTGCTTGCGGAGAGTATCCTTGTTGGTGACGAGCACCTCGATGTCGGTGCCCTCGTAGTTTATCAAGTCCGGGTCGATGCCCTGCTCGATGAGCGCGTTCCGGTCTTCCTCGGAGAGCTCGGCGCCTTTGATGCCTGAGCGCTGGAACCGCGTCTGGGCCTGGTACAGGTTGAAGTCGACGAGATGGTGCTCATCTACGGCCTCTTCGTAGCTATAGAGGAAGGTGGGAACGTTGCCGTCGCATTCGAACGTCTGGAACGTGTTGCGGTCCAGGAACGCGGCCGGCGTCGCGGTGAGTCCGACCATCCGGGCGTCGAAGTACTCGAACAAGACCGACAGCCGATTGAAGATAGAGCGGTGGGCCTCGTCGAACACGATGAGATCGAAGAAGGCCGGGCTGAACTTCCGGTAGCAGACGTTCATGGTCTGCTCCGTGGCCACGAACAGGCGCTTGGATAGGTCCACTTTGCTGGTGTAGATGCGGTCACGCGGCTCGTTGGGCAGGTGGGCCTTGAACCCGTCGGTGAGCGCCTGTTCGACCAGCGCGTCGCGGTCGGCAAGGAACAGGACGTGACTGGCCTGGTTAGTACGCAGGAACAGGTCGATGAGCGCCATCGTGGTCCGGGTCTTGCCCGTTCCGGTCGCCATCACGAGGAGTGCCCGCCGCCTGCCTTGGGAGAAGCGCTCGATCACGCGCCGAACCGCCTGATGTTGATAGGGGCGGTTGACTATGCGGGTGTTGATCTGGGTGTCGCTGAGCGGCAGGGCGTTCAGGCGCTGGAACAGGAGCCGGTTCAGATCGGCGCGGGTGAAGAACCCGGCGACAAGCCGTGGATGCGCGTGGCCAACATCCCAGAACCAGGTCTTGCGGCCATTGGACATGAATCCGAAGGGAACGTAGCTCTGCTTCCTGGATACCTCGCTGATGTACTGGCGCAGTTGCTCTTCGCCGTCGCGGGCGTCACGCGAGCACTTCTTGGCCTCGACGATTGCGAGAACATCGCCGGACTCACCGTACAGGCAGTAGTCGGTGATGCCCCGCCAAGGCGTGGGGTCGTAGCCCTGCACTGGTATTTCGATGCCGACCTGAGTGTGGTCGGCGAGATTCCAGAGCGCCTTCCCCAGCAGCGGGTCGACAAGGTTGAGTCTTGTGTCTGCTTCAGTTAGCCCCATGAGGTCAAGACCCGTTCAAACATGCGGAGAGTTATAGCCCAAATGGCCCGAGAGTCAAGGGCGTGGCTGCGCCAAGCCACAGGCCTCAAGCTTCAAGCCGCA
>JAFGRF010000352.1 GCA_016935295.1 Caldifarciminota bacterium
GGCGACAAGTTCAAGTCAGTGCCGCTGACCGCGAAGGCGCTCCGGGCAGCCGACTGCGTCGTGATTCTCACGGACCACAAGTGCTTCGACTACGACTTCATCTTCGAACACAGCAGCCTGATTCTCGACGCGCGCAACGCCATCAAGCGCCGCGGCTCCAGGAAGCTCTTCACTCTCGGCAACCGTCCGGCCAAGCGCTAGTCCGGGCGCGGACCGCTGCCTCTGCCGCTTCGATTTCCCCTCCCCACTGAGGAGAGAATCAGGCAAGGGGCCGCGGCAGCCCGCGCGAGCGAGCCACTGGCGATGGTTGTTCCACCACGTCGATCTGCATCCGAAATCGGACTCGCGCACATACGACGCTTGACAGACAGCGAATATGGTGGTGTAATTAGGCCGATCGAACTCGGTGGCCATGGCTTGATGACCGCCTCCGGCATCCGGCTGCAATGGGAGGCCGACTGGATGCCGCAGCAGGGACACCGCCTCCAGCTAACGAAGGAGAGTAGATGCAGAAGGTGGGAATTTTGACGGTTCTCGTCGCGATGCTCGCCACGGCCGGTTTCGCCACTTCCGGCAGCACGAGCGAGGCGTGGCGCATCGACCCGGTCGTCCTATCAACACCGAGACCCGGCCCAGTTCCGGCAATGCAGTCAGCGAGCGCGGGAAACGCGGGCCGGGTGGTCGTCCGCTGGGATAAGTTCTACGACCGACACGGCAACCTGCTGCCGGGCGGACCGGGAGATGCGGTCTCGCCCGACTCGCTCTATTGGAGGCAGTACAATAACAACACCCACATGCTGTCGTCGGCGAAGGCACAGAACCCCTCCCCAGCCAATCGCACGGCCATGTCGTTCCACGACGCCAACTCCACTCCCTGCATGGACCCGGCGGGCAACTACGTCTACGAGGTGAACGGCACCAGCCTGTATCGATACAGCACGGTTGACGGCGCGATGACGTCGTACGCGCTGTCGTACGGGGGCGGGCTCGGTTGCGCGACCGACGGTCAGTACATATACCGGCCGAACGGCACCAAGATGTACCGGTACACGATGACCGGCACCTACATCGATTCGACCACGACGGACTACTCTTGCGACGCGTACTCGGTATCCTGCTGCCGGGATACGGTCTGGTTCACCAACGATCGGTACAGCGGCGTGAACATCTACGGCTACGCCTGCTCCAAGTTCACCGGCGGCAGCATTACCCACGATGCCACGTGGAACGTCGGCACCGGCACCAACGGCGTCGGCAACATCACGTGGGACGGCGAGTACTACTACCTCGCCTGGATCGGCACCAGTCCCATCACGTTCAAACGGTTCTATGCGGATCGGACGCTCTACTCGACCGGCACGGTTAGCATCGACTCACGCAGCGTGATGAGTTCGGTGCCGCCTCAACGCCAGGTGACCCAGGACTCGCTGTATTGGAAGAGCTACTACAACACTGCCCTCATCTACTCATCCGGCAAAGCCCAGGATGTGACCCCGGCCCAGCCTTCCGCGTTTCCCTGGCAGCACAGCCAGACAGTGCCCTGCTTGACCCCGGACGGCCATTACGTGTTTGAGGTAAGAGGCACAAACCTGCGGCGCACCGATCTCTTCACCGGCACGGTGGACAACTTCACCCTCGCCGATACCGGCCTCGGCGCGTGCGGCACGGACGGCGAGTACGTCTACATCCCGAACGGCTACACGACGCGCAAGTACACCCTGGACGGAAGCCTGGTGAGCGCCACCACGACCGACTACCAGGCCCTCTATGGCGGCGCGTACGGCTTCGGCGTCGCCAACGACACGGTCTGGCTCTCGCCGACTGACTCCGGTGAGACCTGGTATGGCTATGCCTGCTCCAAGTTCATCGGCGGCAGTATCACGCACGACGCGACCTGGGCATCGGTCGGCGGCGGCTACACGGCGATGACCGTAGCCTGGGACGGCGAGTACTACTACATCCCCTATGGTGGCCACGCAACCAACACGCTGCTGCGCTTCGACCGCGACCGCACGCTCTACTCGACCGGCACCGTCTACGACGACTCCCGGGGCGTGATGTGCAAAGCGGCGTGCCCGCTGATGATAGTAGCCACCGACGCTCAGACATTGAGAACCACGCTGGCCGAGACCCTCAAGGTCGCGAGCGGCGGGACGCTCGACCGCATCGGCACCCATAGCCTCGACGCAAACGCGACGTTTCCGGCAACCGGGTGGTACAACGACGGCTGCCGGGTAGTAATCGAGTTTTCCGGCAGCCCCATTCCCACCAGCCCGGCGCTCATCGGTGACAGCCTGGCGAAGTTCGTCGACCTGGGCGGACGGGTCGTGACCGCGATGTGGGCCGACAACACGGGCAACCTCGCGGGTCGCTACGTGGACCAGTACATGCCGTTCACGCCGCAGACCCAGCCTTCCGTCGGCGGAACAATGGCTATGGTGCACGACCCGTTCCACCCGATAATGGACGGTGTGTCAGCGCTCGCCGTGGCCGACTACATAACCGGCAACACCCACTCTACCCTGCGCAGCCCGAACTGCGTCTGCCTGGCCGAGTGGGACAGCGACAAC
>JAFGRF010000353.1 GCA_016935295.1 Caldifarciminota bacterium
GAGAAGTGGAATGAACCGAGCGTTGAAGGGTCCAATGCCGTGAGCGATGCTGCGAGCAGTTTGTTGAGCGATGCGCGGTCCGATGACTTGAGCAATCGAGAATCCAGCTTGAGGTCCAGTTGAGTGTCCAATCGAGAATGCAGTCGAGTGAGCAATGCAGCATGCAATGGACGATGCGATGAGAGTTCCGATGAGAGGAGCGATGGAAGGTGCATTGCGGAGAGCATTTCAGCGAGGACTGGGCCCGGAGCTCACGCAGAATATGCAGAGCCGGGCAGCCGGTCAAAGGACCCGCGGTCCAACTGAGGCCGTGCGCCGCAGGCGATCCGCACCGGCGTCTTCAACATCGCAGCGCCGATCCCGTGATGGTTCGGGTCCAAAGCGGGCGGGAATCCGCTGCCGATTCCCGCCCGCCTGGCCATGAGCGGAGAGTCTAGATTGTGAGTTTGTTCAGGTCGGCGTAGCGGCCGATGACGGTCATGATCGAGTCCGGCTCGAACTCGTAGTCGGCCGGGGGCAGGAACCGTTCTGGCCCGCGGAGGGGTCAGGCCGGCTGCAGGGCGGTCTGACGGCGGCGGGCGATCTCGGCTTCCAGCACGCGGACGACCTGCCGCGCGACCAGGAAGCCGGTGACGCGCTGGTCGGCGTCGAGCACGACGAGGAAGTCACGGCCGCGGTCCTTCATCAACTGGTTCGCTTCCTGCAGGCTCGTGTCGGGCTGCACCGTGAAGTGGACGGGCTCGACAATATCCTCCGCGACTATGAAACTGCCGACGTCGGGAAGGTTGAGAACCGCCTTTAATCTTTCCAGCGTGATGACGCCGAGCAGCGATCCGTTTTCCTCAACTACCGGGAAGTAGACGGCTTCGGACCGGGCAATAGTATCCATCACTTCGGGCAGGGGCGCCTGGGCGCGGATCGTAGACCGGCTCGGGCTCATGACATCCTTCACTCTGAACGTGGCCAGCAGGTCTTCGACCGTGACGTTGCGGCCGACCTCGCCCGCCTTGGTGACCGCGTACTTGACCGCCGACGGGCCGATGACCTGGACGAGGAAAGTCGTTGCAGTTACGACCGTAATGATGGTCGCGCCGATTTCCGGATGTCCCGCGAACGCCTGCGACGACAGCACCGCGAGTCCGATGGCGACGCCTGCCTGCGAGAAGAGGCAGAACCCGAGGAAGCGCCGAAGCGCTTCCGGCGCCTGGGTCAGCTTGGAGCCCAGCCAGGCGCCGGTGAACTTGCCGCCGGTCCGACCGACGACGTAGCCGATTGCCGCCAGCCACATCATGCCGGTCATCGCCGAGATCTTGAGCCGGGCGCCGACCAAGACGAAAAAGAGGACGAAGATCGGCGGGGCGAAGCGCTGCACGGTTGTGAAGACCTCGTCGCCGTCCCTGCCCGCGATGTTGGCGAACAGCGAGCCGAACGCCATCGCGGAGAGAATCATGTCGACGCCGGTCGCCTGCGACACGCCCACGAGCAGCAGGATGCAGCCGAGGGCCAAAGCGAGCGTCATTTCGCGTTCGCGCATCCGCCGGGTCGCCCAGCGGAACACCAGCGCAACACCGCCGCCCAGTATCAGCGCGCCCACGATTTCGTACAGCGGCCGGGCCAGGGTCAGGAGCGAGAAGCGCGAGTGGTCGAGCATGGTCCGCGCCACGGCGGACGCGAATCCGTACAGGAGCAGCGCCAGCCCGTCGTCGAGGGCGACTATTGCCAGCACCATGGTCGTCAGCGCGCCAAGCGTGCGGTATTCCCAGAGCACATCGACGGTCGCCGCCGGCGCGGTCGCCGAGGATATCGCGCCGAGTAGCAGAGCCAGGGCCCAGTTCCGGGTGATGAGTCCGACCAGCGCGGTGACGATGACGAACGCGCCCATGCCCTCGGCCAGCAGGATAATCATCGCCCGCTTGCCCTGGCGCCGGAAGACTTCGAGTTTGAGCTCGCCGCCGATCATGAAGCCGATGATGCCGAGCGCAAGCAGGCTGAGCGGGGTCAGGCCGTCTGCGGTGGCGGAGTTGATTATCTTGAGACCGCTCTCGCCGAGCAGCACGCCGATGACGATGTAGGCGACGACCTGCGGTATCTTGAGCCGTTTGAAGAGCCGGGCCCCGAATGTGCCCAGGAGCACCGCCAGGGCCACGGTCAGCATGATGTTGAACTGGAGTTTCACGAGCTGTCACCTTCCGGCCCGGGGCCGGGAAAAGTACGTGCCGTCTTCGTCAGTCAACCGAAGCCGAATCGCACGGTTGACGGCAGTGTCCTTCGAGCCAATGCAGCAACTCCGAGACACGGCCGGTCGCCAGCGCAACGCAGGAGTCGGCAGCGCCATAGTAGAGATTCAGGGTGTCACCATCCGGCCCGAGGGTCGCACCGCACGGAAAAACAACGTCGCCGACGTCGCCCTGGCGTTCGTAGCTTTCGTGCGGGCCGAAGATCCACTCGTCGCTGCGCTGCAGCACGCGGCCGGGATCTTCGTGGTCGAGAAGAGCCAGACCCAGGCGATACAGGCATCCAGCCGCGGTCTGGCGCATGCCGTGGTAGAGCATCAGCCAGCCGCGGTCGGTCTCGATGAGCGGCGGTCCCAGACCAATCTTGTTGGCGTCCCACCATGCGCCCTTGCGGGCGGCGAGCAGGAGCCGGTGGCGGCCCCAGTGGACGAGGTCGGGCGATTCGGAGAGCCAGATATCGGAACCGAGACCGGTACGGGGCCGGTGGAGCATGAGCCACCGTCCGCCGAACCGGCGCGGTAGAAGCGCGGCGTCCTTGTCTTCGGGCGGAATCACCACGCCGACGCGTTCGTAGTCGCGGAAATCGGCCGTGAGAATGAGCGAGACCGCAGGACCGGTCGGCGAATAGGCGGTGTAGGTGATGGCGTAGCGCTTCAGTTCTTCAAGCCAGACGATCCGCGGGTCTTCGACGCCCCACGCCTCTTCGGGATGGGCTTGCGTGCTGGGGAACAGCGCGGGCTCGGGGTCAATCAGCCAGTTGGAGGTGCCGTCGGCAGAGCGGGCGGCCCAGAGGCTGGAGATGCCGCGGCGGTCTTCCACGCGGCAGAGCAGCAGGGTCGTGCCGTCGGGCAGCAGGGCCGCGCCGGGGTTGAAGACGGCGTTGACGGTGTGTGGCCACCCGGCGGCGGTCAGGATGGGGTTGCCGACGTGGCGCTGGAACAACTGGTCGCGAACGGCCGGTATCATCGGTCTTCCTCACCGCCGACGGTCTTAGCGTAGCGCAGCGTGAGCAGCGACCCGAGGAATGCGAGAGTTGATTCGGCACCTTCATTGTCGTTGACGCCTTCGGGGTGGAGTCCGTCGTGGCAGCCGCCGGTTGCGTAGTCGTAGACGGGCCGGCCGAGGTCATTGCGGCCGAGGAACCACTCGAACGCCGAAGTCATCGCTTCGCGCCAGCGTTGGTCGCCCGTGACGCGCCAGGCCCGGAAGCAGGCTTCGACCGTGCATTGGGCCTCAATCGGCTGCTGGTCGAAGCGGGGCCTTGGTGTGCCGCGTTGCCACCCGGTGTTGGGAATCGGTGAGAAGTTGCCGGCGTCGGCGGTCTGAACCCGCACCAGCCAGTCGAGCGATTTCAGGCCGGCCGCGGTCATTTCGTCGTTGCCAATGTCGGCGCCGGCGCGGATGAGCGCCTGGCTCAGCCGGGCGTTGCCATAGGCGAGCGACCGCTCGAACCACGACCAGTCGTCGTCCGCGCCGGCGCGATACAGCCTGAGCAGGTGCTGCGCCAGCGCGTCGCGGACCCGGCGGGCGTTGCTGGCACCGGGGAAGCGTTTGATGTAGGAACAGACGCCGAGCAGGGCATAGGCCCAGGCGCGGGGACTCGAGAACAGTTCCACCGCAGGCATGGCCGCGTCGAACAGGTTCATTGCCAGGGCGACGAACGCGTTGTCCTGCGAGCCTCCGACCACAGTGCCGAGACTCCAGAGGGCCCGACCGTGGGAGTCTTCCGACCCGGTATCGTCGAGCCAGCGGCGGTCGTAGCCGAGGCGGTTGCGGAAGCGATGGTTCCTGCGGTTGAAGGCGTAGTCGATGAAAGCGAGGTAGCGGCTGGCCAGCCGGTGGAGAGCCGTAGTGTCCTCATCGTGTTCATGGGCGCGCAAGGCCACAATCAGGGCCCGGCTGTTGTCGTCGGTCGTGTAGCCTTCACTCAGATTGGGCACGGTGTTGCGGGCGTGCTCAATAATGCCGGTGTCGTCGGTGAGCGTCAGCAGGTGATTGAGGTTGAGTTCGGGCAGGTCCATGTCCAGCGGGTTCTCGACCGGGACGCGGTCGACGAAGACCGGCGTGCGCACCCGCTCCTCCGCGGCACGATGGAAAGTGTCAAGATAGCTCCGCGCGACTTCCTTCCAGATCATCTGGCGTCCGAAGGCGTATGCCTGTTTGCGCATGGCGTGTCGTTCGGCTTCGTTGGCAAAGAGCTTGACGATGGTGTCGGCCATCGCCGAGTCGTTGCCGAACGGGACAAGTCGGCCCCGGCCGTCGGCCAGCAACTCCTCGGCATACCAGTAGGGGGTGGAGACAACCGCCTTCCCGGTGCCGACGGAGTACGCGAGTGTCCCGGATACGGCCTGGGCCGGGTTCAGGTAGGGCGTCACGTAGAGGTCGGCGGCGCCGAGGAACTGGCACAGCTCGGAGATCTCCACGAACCGGTTGTAGAACATGATGTGGTCGCTGACACCGAGTTCGCGCGCGAGCCGCTGCAGGGAAACGCGGTACTCCTCTCCGCTTTCGCGCTTGACGTGAGGGTGGGTGACGCCGAGCACGAGATAGACCGCGTCCGGGAACTGGGAGACAACAGCCGGCAGCGCCCGGATGACGTTCTCGATACCCTTGTTGGGCGAGAGCAGGCCGAAAGTCAGGATGACGCGGCGACCCTCGACGTCGAACATGTCCTTGTAGAAGTTCGGGTCAACGAACGGCATGTCGGGGATACCATGGTGGATCAGGTCCACTTTCGCGGCCGGGACGTTGTAGATTTCCGTCAGATACTGGCGGGAGCGTTCGCTCATCACCACCACGCGGTCGGAGAGCTGACAGACCTCGGTCAGTACCTGGCGCTGTATGTCGCTCGGCTCGCGGAGCACGGTGTGCAGGGTGGTTACGACGGGCATGCGCAGGCGGCGCTGCGCCAGCAACAGGTGGCTGCCGGCCGGCCCACCGAAGATGCCGTATTCATGCTGCATGCAGACCAGGTCGACGCGGCCCAGGTTCAGGAAGTCGGCGAGCTGTCGGTACTCGTCGAGGTCGTTCTGGGCGACTTCGAAGCGCACGCGGTCGGGGTAGTCGTAGCCCTCGGCCGTGTCGTTCATCGCCGTGGCCAGGCACTCAACGTCCGGCACCTCGTTGGCGACCGACTCGCAGACGTCGGCGGTGAACGTAGCGATGCCGCAGCGCCTCGGGACGTAGTTACCGATGAATGCCAGCTTGCGGAAATGAGTTGTGCTATTTTTCATTATGGTTCCGATAAGGGATGAAGTGCATTATAGCCGTGACTGGTGCCTGAGTCAAAAGCTGCGCGACTATCCTTTCCAGTGTCAACGTACTTTACTTACACCACCCTACAGGACGATGGCGAGGCCGACAGCGGCGAGAAGCCCGAGGGCTCCACCGAACCAGAACGGGGCTGACGCGCCGAAGAGACTCCAGAGGCCGCCGGCAAGCAGGGAGGCGGGCAGGAGGCCGACGCCGGTGAGGGTCGAATGGAGCCCAATGAAGGTTGCCCGGTGCTCTCCGGGCGCGATGTCGGCTACGAGCGCCTTCTCCAGACCTTCGTTCATGGCGCTGAACACGCCGTACAGAGCGAAGAGGGGCCAGACGAACTCCGGCCTGCGGGTGACCGCGAAGCCGACGTAGACCAGGCCGTAGAAGGCATACCCGGCAACCAGCAGGCGCTTGCGGCCGATGCGGTCCGACAGGTGCCCGAGCGGGTATGAGAGCACGCCATACACCACGTTGTACAACAGGTACGCCGCAAGCACTGCGAGCACCGACATTCCGAGGCTCCTTGACCGCAGCACGAGGAACTGGTTCGAGGAGTTGCCCAGGGCGAACAGGGTGACGACGAGGAGGAACCACTTCAGCTTCAAGGGCAGGCCGCGGAAGGAAAGCCTGGGCAGCTTGCGGACCGCGTGGGCGCAGGACGGCTCGCGAACAAGGAACAAGGCGACGACGCCCAGCGCAGCAGGGATGAGCGAGACGAGGAAGATGCGCTGGTAGTCGGAGCGACTAAGGTCCCGGCCGAGCGCACTGGCCAGCCAGATGGCGACGGCGACACCGGCGGCCGCGCCCAGCGTGTCCATGGCCCGGTGCAAGCCGAAAGCCGCGCCGCGCTTGCCCTCAGGCGTGCAGTCGGCAATCAGGGCGTCGCGCGGGGCGACCCGAATGCCCTTGCCGATGCGGTCGACCATCCGGCCGGCAAAGACCAGCCACCAGGCGTTCGAGATGTAGAGGATCAACCGCCCGAGCATCGAGCCCGAGTAGCCGATGATGGCGAGCGGCTTGCGGCGTCGTAGCTTGTCCGACAGTCGGCCGGAGAAGATCTTGAGAATCGATGCTGTGCTCTCGGCAAAGCCCTCGATGACGCCGAGGATGGCGGGAGGAGCTCCGAGCGCGGTCAGGTAGAGGGGAATAAGCGGGTAGACCATTTCCGTGGCCATGTCGGTCAGGAAGCTGGTGATACCCGTTACGATGACATTGAACATCGCGGCCAGAGTCTAGGGCGGAGGCAGGCCAAGTCAAAAGGCGAATACGCGGGAAAATGGGGACTGTCCCTTCGCAGGGCCCTGTGCGATTCCCAGGGACTGTCCCCGTTTTCCCAGCTCGAAACACGAAGCTCGAATGACGATTGAATACCGAATCCCGAAGTCCGAATCGGGCATTCTCTTCATTCGAGCTTGATTCGTCATCCGTGCTTCGGATTTTGGAACAGGCCGGCTTCGCGCCGGCGGGCGCGTTTGACCGCTGCCGTGCCCGCGCTATCATTGTGGTCGATGGACAGTGTTCCAGTGGTCAAGAGGTCGAGTGGTCCAGTGGCCCGGACGAGGCTGGCTTCGTGTCTTTGTGCCTTTGTGGTTATCCCCGTTCTGCTCCTGTCTGCCTGCGGTCCGAATCTGCCCAAGCTGCGCGAGCAACTGAACGACCCTGACCCGGACAAGAGGGCGGCCGCGATCCAGGCCCTGGGCGATGCCAGGGATACGGTCTCAGTGCCGAGGATCGTAGAGCTGCTGCAGGATACGGTTCCGGTGGTACGCAAGGCCGC
>JAFGRF010000354.1 GCA_016935295.1 Caldifarciminota bacterium
ACCCTCTCCCCGCAATTGATGGTCACCGTCCCCATCAGCTTCGTCGGCGTGCAACTCCGCGGCGGGTACTGCTACTCGCCGATGAATCCCGAGTGGGGACTCGCGGGCGGCGGCAAGCTCTCCTCCGGACCGACCATCGCGAAAGGTATGCCCTTTGCAACGCTCAACGTCGTGTTCGGTGCATTCGAAGGCGGTAGACGCCGGAACAGGAAGTAAACCGAACAACACAGACGAAGTCAGATGTCAGAAGCGAGATGCTAGAAGTCAGAACTCTCGACCTTCTGCATTCTATCCGTGATTCGCTTCGGGATAATCTGCGTCATCTGCGTAATCTGCGGATATCCTCTCCGTTTCCACCTCTGCATTCTGGTTTCGGGTCTCTGATTTCTGCTCTCTCCGCTCTCCTCTTCGTGCCTTCGTGTCTTCGTGGTAGACTCCGCTCCCTCCTGTCACCTCTGCACTCTGGATTCTGGACTCTGAACTCTGAACTCTCCGCGGTCCTCTTCGTGCCTTCGTGCCTTGGTGGTAAACTCCGTTCCCTCCTGTCACCTCTGCACTCTGGATTCTGGACTCTGAACTCTGAACTCTCCGCGGTCCTCTTCGTGCCTTCGTGTCTTCGTGGTAAACTCCGTTCCCTCCTGTCACCTCTGCACTCTGGACTCTGGACTCTGAACTCTGAACTCTCCCCGCCGAATCCGCGTTCATCCATGTCCATCCGTGGTTCCCATCCCCCACTTCTGCATTCTAGCTTCTGCCTTCTAGCTTCTGCCTTCGTCCGCCCGCCATTCGTCATTCGGAATTCGTCATTCGTCATTTCCTAGGATATGCCTGCCAATCTCTCCGCCGACTACCTCAAAGCCGAAGAACGCTACCGGGCCGCGACCACGAATGAGGAAAAGCTCGCGTGCCTCGAAGAGATGTTCACAACCATCCCCAAGCACAAAGGCACCGAGAAGATGCAGGCCGACATCAAGACCCGCATCTCCAAGCTCAAGAAGGAAATGTCAGGTCACTCAAAGGGCGGGGCCAAGCGTGCCGACTGGTTCCACGTCGAAAAGCAGGGCGCGGGACAGGTGGTTGTCTTCGGCGCGCCCAACTGCGGCAAGTCGGCGCTTGTCAGGGAACTGACCGGCCTGCACACCGAGGTCGCTGCCTACCCCTTCACGACCACTCACCCGGGCGCGGGCATGATGGAGTTCGAGGACATCCAGATCCAGCTCGTGGACACACCTCCGGTCGCCCCGGAATCACCGGCCTGGCTCTTCCACATCATGCGCACGGCCGACATCCTCCTCTGGATGCTCGACCTCTCCGACGACAACCTCCTCGAAACCGCCGAACAAACCGCCAGCCTCCTTTCGAAAGCCAACATCACCCTCGCAGGTACAAAGGACAAGGGACAAGGGACAAACGAGACCCCGGCCGGGACGCCTACTCCCGACTCTCCACTCCCGACGCCCCCTTCTTCAATCGCCAATCGCCAATCGCCAATCGCCAATGCCAAGAAGCTCCTCCGCCTCGGCGCCAAATCCGACGACCCCCAGGCGAACGACCGCCTGGCTATCCTGCGCGAACTCATAGGCGACGTCGAAGTCCTGCAGATTTCGGTCGAACACCACACCGGGCTCGAAGAACTCAGACGCCGGCTCTTCGCGATGCTTGAGATCATCCGCGTCTACACCAAGAAGCCGGGCAAGCCGGTTGAAATGGTCGACCCGGTGATTCTGCCCATCGGTGCCACGGTGATGGACGCGGCCTACCACCTCCACAAAGACTTTGCCCAGCACCTCCAGTTCGCCCGGCTCTGGAGTGGTGCGGGCTACGACGGACTGCGCGTCGAGCGCCACCACGTCCTTCAGGACAAAGACATCCTCGAGTTCCACGTCTAGCGTCGCGGAAACGGGGACTGTCCCTTCGCAGGGCCCTGTGCGATTCCCAGGGACTGTCCCCATTTCCTGCGGCGCAATTGTGTCCCTCAATGTACCTCACATTGTTCCTCAGAAAGTACCGGCCAAGGTATCGCTCACTGCGTTGTGAACTGCGTCTGCAACTGCGTCGGTCACTGGATTCTGCGCTCGACCTCAACCTTGACCTCAACCTCTATCCTCGACTGAACCACGCATTGCTCGCGGAATTGTCCGCGACATTGTTCGAGAAAACGTTCGCGTCATTGTTCGGCTCAACGTTCCGGTCAATGCTCGCGTCATTGCGGGCTTCAACGTGTCGCGCACTGTATCGGCGACTGCTACCCTCCGGGCGGTCTCCGGGCCGCTCCCCCCACGGCAGAATTGGGGTCGCGAACGGCCGGACCACCACATGTAGTACGTGTACTGCTGTCTGGTCCCACCCCGCGAACCTGCTCTCAGACTCAGGGGCGGGCTCTCGCCCGCCCCCATCTGTCCGCTGTCTACTGTCTACCGCCTACTGTCTACTGTCCACTTACCGCTCACCTTGTCACCACGATCTTCCGCGTCTTCCCCAGCCCCTCACCCCTAGCCCCTGGTCCCTCTCTGACAAAGTACACCCCCGGAGCCAGCGCCCGTACGTCATTCGCACCCGGATGCAGGTCCAGCACGTTCCGTCCGCTGATGTCGAGCAGCAAGGGCCTTGGGACACGATCCGAATTGCCGGGCAATTCGGTCATGTCCCACGGCAGCACCAACACCCCGCGGTTCACCGTCTGCAAGATGAGATGCTCGGGGGACATCGGCTCGCCCTCGGCGATACCTGTGAAGACGAACACGCCCCCGGTAATTACGTCGTTACTGTCAACCTGGTCCCCGCCCAGCACGAGCGTGCAACTCATGGCATGGTAGCCGGGCGCGCTCGGACTCCAATTGGAAAAACCCACGTCGGCGGTGGTATCCGCGGGCACGGTCAGCTGTGCAGGCTTGTTGTAGCCTTCGTCCGGTATCCGGAACCATGCGATGAACGTCTCTGGCTGAGTTCCGTTGTTGCGCACCCTGACCCAGGGCCGCACGCTGACTCCCGAATCAACCGTATCCGTGGGCGCGAGTATCTCGACCGCTTGGACGTCATGCCAGCGGCTGCGCACGAACGTCGAGCAGACGTCGTTCCCGTAGTACTCGTCGCCGTCCAAAGCGGTGGAGCAACGAACAAGATGCGTGCCGTAGACCGGCGCAGTCCACGCCCCGAACTCGACATGCACTGAGTCGTGGGCCCCCAAGTCCTGGATCACGACGCTGTCTGTGTACTCCGAGCCTATGGTCAACCTTGCGCGGAAGGAAGCCAGAGACTCTCCGCAGTTCCACAACTCCACCGTGGGCATGTACGAACTGTCGGGCTCGACGATGCCGCACGGTGACATTATGCAACCCGCCCCCGCGTCGCGCTCGCAGTGCTGGATACGGACGCCGGCGTGGACGAACCCGCGGTCCGGAATCACCACAGGTGTCTGCTCGGAGGCAAAGACGGTCTGCCAGGGCAAGTACTGCCCAGACATGAACTGCAGGGTCCCGCCGGCGTTATCCGGATAGGCGTCCACGCAGGCGACTGAGACTGATTCAGCCTGACCGCCAGCGATATAGTCCGCACCTTCCGTCAGGTCGAACACCATGCTGTTGGCCGGGAACGGATGATCCACCACCGCCTCTCGCCAGTTCCTGAACTCCTTTGACCACAGCGGCGAGCCCGGGCTGCCGACGCTGAACTTGATACCTACCCGGTCCCGGGTCGGGTGCTCGATTCTGGCCCGACCCAGCAGCCTTGGCTCATATCCGACCGTGTCGACCAGGAAGCCGCACAGCCGCAAGCTGAGGAACGTATCCAGCACGGCCGCATACGACATCCACCAGAATCCGACGTCGCCCCAGCCGGTTCCCCAGGAGTTGGTTAGCCGGAACGCGCCCGGCCCGTCATTGGTCGTCAGCGTATCGTCATACCCGACCACGCAGACCCCGTGACCACCTCGATTGTTACCCGTCCGGTCGGACGCGCAGTAGGTATTGTTGTATAGCTGAATGTTGTCGAAGTTGCCCCAGACCTTTATGGTCAACACTGCACTGCTGCCGTTGCACAAGAGCTGCTTGATGACGTTGAGCCCGATCGTATCGGTGACATCGAACCAGGCCCAGTCTTGACAGCGGAAGGGGATGGCATGCGAGTACGCGGATTCAGAAGGCCACGTGACATAGTCCATCTGGCTGTACGGGCAGTCGGCCATGCTGGCACAGCCCTGCTCGCAGACAAGTGAAGCGTTGACGAAGCCCGAGCCCAGGTCAGCGCCACCGTTTACCTGGTTGTAGACGAACGCCGGGCTGAACTGGTGATGAGGGTCGGTCAGGTCCCAATGCCGCTCGCGGTACTCGAGTTGGGACCGGTGATAATAGGCGGTCGCCCACGACACACAGGACCCCTGGTTTCCCTGATTGCCGATCGGTGGCACCTCGTCGGACAGGTCAACGCGCGGCACATCGGAGAAGCTGGGGCTGCCGAACGCTACCTTCACTGATTTAACCTGGTGCTCGGGTGCCGTCTTGCTGAGGTCCTCAAGTATGAGACCGGTGCGATGGTTGTGCCCCTGAGCAACAACGACCCCTATGGTCAGAAGAATGCAGAGTCCGAACTTCATTTTCGTTTTCACCTTTCCTCCCTGTAGTTGTATGCAGACAAGACCAGTCCCATGGCTCTAGTCAAACAGCGTGACCCGGCCAAGCACATGCTCGCCACGGACCAGGTATGCGCCGGCCGGCACGCGCAGGCCTCTCTCGTCAGTCCCGTCCCAGAATCCGGTCTGCTCCACTCGCAGGTTCCGCACGAGCCGGCCGCCGGCATCGTAGACTCCGACATTGTCAGGCTCCGGGACAGCGATGCTCACGCGCTCAGAGAACAGACTCGGCCAGACTCGCGATTCTCTGGCCCCGCGGCAGCCGCGGCCCTCGGCTATGCCGGTCGCGGTCACCTCCAGCGGCTGGTCGAGTATGCTGTCGCTGATTGTCGCACTCCAGTAGCCAAGCAGGTAGTCCACGAGGTAGCTGCCCGGCGAAGCGGTATCGGCAACATGGAGATAGACGTGAGCATCAAAGACCCCGGCACTCTCGGCTGTCAGGGCCTCGGTCGCAAACACTATCCAGCACATGCCGCTGTCCGGGGGGCGCTGCTCCTGCAGCCAGGTGCCAAGCACCGTATCCGGCTCTGTGACCACGCCGTCGATGCTGTCTGGTGTCTTGTAGCGGACACTATCGACGTGAATCCCGTCCGGCAGCATCATGGCCAGCCAGCACTGCGAGGAGTAGCCGCCGCTGCCGTCGTGGGTCCCCGAGACCGTAATGGTGATGTGCTCTCCGGTTGATACCAGGGACGGTTGGTAGACGTCCTGGAAGTACAGACAGCTGGTCAGGGACAGCGCAACCAGACACAGTCTCTTCACGGCCTCCTCCTATCTCGTCACGATGACCTTGGTGACGCTTGACGCTTCACGCTCCACGCCGGACGCCTGCCGCACAAAGTACACTCCGGGAACCAGCATCCGTACATCATTCGCACCCGGCACAAGGTCCATCACCTTCCGGCCCACCGCGTCCAGCAGCACTGCCCGGTCTCCCGTCCTCGGTCCCCGGTCTTCCATCCTCAGCACCCCG
>JAFGRF010000048.1 GCA_016935295.1 Caldifarciminota bacterium
CCTTGATTGGCGGGACGTTTCCGGCTCGGTAGCTGTTCATGCCGGGCTTGAGCTCGAACGGTTTGGTCTTCACGCGGCCTATCTCAAGGCCGCGTGTCTCCTCGGTCGCCACTCCCTCAGCATACACGGTCAGCGCCTCCGGCGACGTGATAGTGGCGGTGCACAGGTCCTCAACGCGCAGCGTGAGCGGCGGCGGGGCTTCCTTATGCACCTGCAGCTGGCCGAATGCCGCCGCCACCGGCAGCAGCAAAGCCAGCACGAGTCTGGTTCTGTCTGGTCTCATCCAAGTCCTCCTTTGCCGGTCAGCATAAGGCCAAGCAGTCTCGTCGTCAATAGTCTGGTTGCGGCACCCGTTCTGGCCGGCCCGCCTCCCGGAGCCAGCGCACCCGAAAACGGGCGCCCCGCCCGGGAACCCAGGCGGGGCAAGAGCATCGAGGAAAGGTCAGCGGCTGAGTACGATGCGCGCGGAAGCGGTCTGCCCGGAGCCGGTCAGACGACAGAAATAGACACCGCTGTTCACCCTGGTCCCCATGTCGTTCCGGCCGTCCCACGCCTGCTCGCTCCGGCCGCTTGTGACTCCCAGGTGTCGCACCACTCGGCCCACACCGTCACAGACGACCAGTTCGGCGCCGGCGGTGGACTCGCAGTGGATGACGGCGTGGGTCGTGAACGGATTCGGTCCGACCTGGAGCGCGAGGCGCACGGGGACCGGTCTCCCTTCCTCGACCCCGGTCAGCAACGCGCCGCGGTAGAGCGCCACGGTGCCGTCGAAGGCACTAAGCAGGAAATCCGGGAGCGTATCCGCATCCCAGTACCCGAAACCGCAGCGCGAACCGTAGTAGCTCCCGGGTGCGCGAATCGGTGTGCCGTTCAGCAACTTCAGGGTCTCGGCGGCGGCGAGTTCCGGCGTCTCGTTTGAGCCGGTGTTGCGGTAGAACCGGATGTAGCCGTCGTTCGCCCCGCAGATGAGGTCGAGCACGCTGTCGCGGTCGAGGTCAAACACATAGGGGTTGCTGCGGTAGAGGTTTATCGGCACACCCGGCGTGCCGCCGGCGCACACCGTGTCGTACGTCTGGAACATCGGCCAGGAGTCGCTGGCCTGGTTCCGGTACAGACGGATGAGGCCATCCTGGGTGCCGAGCATCAGGTCTTTCATGCCGTCGCCGTTCCAGTCAACGGCCGCGGGTTGCGAGTTGTAGCCGACATCGAGTACTGTCGAGTCCATCATCTTGAACATCTTGTACCCGGTCATGTCGAAGTCGTCGGCGATGAAGACGTTGAAGTAGCCGTTGCGGTCGCCAGAGATGATGTCCATCTTGCCGTCAGAATTCCAGTCCACAACCTGTGGACTTGAACCCATGCATCAGCCCGAAGGCAGTGTTATCTGGGCGCCGTCGGCTTCCAGATAGCTGAAGCCGTTGAAGACCGGAGCAGTGTCCGGACCCAGGTTCGGGTAGAACCGTATCATACCCGAAGTGAACTGGCCGCAGACCAAGTCCTTGGCCCCGTCCTGGTTCCAGTCGAACATCACCGGCGCGCCGTAGTAGCCGACGTCAATCGGCGAACCGTTGTCTTCAATCATTTCCGGGCCGGTGAACCGCGTCGCCACTCCCGGCGCCAGCGACGCCAGGAAGGTCACCACAACGAGCATGGGTAGCTTCTGCATACTCACTCCTTTGCCCCTCCCTGCGGGGGCATGCTAGACAATTCTACTGTCGAGTCAGACCTCATGTCAAGCAGCTGTCTGCTCATGGCTTGACGATAAACGGATTGTCGTCCTTGTGTCGCAGCTTGCGCACAAGGATGGCTACGCCGGCCGCAATCGCGGCCGCGACCACAAGCAGCAGCGGCCAGTAGATCAACCAGGCCACGTAGGGTCGCTCGCTTCCGGATGGGCCAGAGAAAACTCCGCCGCCTGCCCTCTATTCCCTCCACCTTGGGATGGAGGAAAGGGTGAGGGTGACGGCGCGGCGGTGCCAGCACGGAGCTCAGGGATTCTGCTTGGAGACACCGGGCCGGTCATTCTCATGCCTGAATCCTAGTTCAGCCTGCCCGGCTGTCAATTGCGGACCACCGCCCTGAATCCAACGTAGGAACTCACCACAAAGACATAGAGGCACAAATGGGTCGATGAACTCAAGAAACCCGCTCTGCTTGGTGTTCTTGGTGTCTTGGTGGTTAGACATCGGGTTCGGGGAGCAAGCGAAACGCCGCGGCCGCGTGCAGGTGACAGCAGCCCGGCTGCCGAGATTGACTCGCTTGCGGACAAGGCGACAATTGAGTGCGAGAAGCCTTCATAGGAGGCCGAACGGCATACTGGCCGTAGGGCTACTGGCTCTTGGCATCGGCCGGCTCGTGCCGGCCCAACCGCAGCCCTGGCGCCACCCGGACGGCTCGATTCACTACTACTGCGCCGTGGCCGATTCGCACGGCGTTGCCTGGGATGCGGCAGCGGACTCGGCGGAAAAGCTCGGCGGGTATCTCGTCACCCTCACTTCCGGGTCCGAAAACGACTTCGTCTACGGTCTGGTCGACTGTGAGCACTTCTGGCAGAAGCGCCCGGGGCTCGACGTCTGGGCCGGTCCGTGGCTCGGCGCCCGGCAGCGCGTCGGCGCGGCCGAGCCCGACAGCGGCTGGGAATGGGTCACCGGTGAGCCCTTCGCCTACACCAACTGGTCATCGGGCCAGCCGGACGACGATGGCGACCAGGACGCGCTGAACCTCGGCGAATCCCCGTGCTCCTGGCTGCCAACGTGGAACGACGTCAGCAGCCTCGACTCATGTATCCACAGCTTCGTGATCGAGCTCTCCGCCGAGTCCACGACCATCGGCCTGCTCGATGAAGACTCCAGCGCCGATGTCGGCTACACGCTCTTCCAGCCGGACAACTCGCGCTCCATCTTCCTGATTGACGGCAAAGGCCGGTACGTGCACTCATGGTACGACCCCTACCTGCCGGCCCTGTCGAACTACCTGCTCGCAGACGGCAGCCTGCTGCACACCGGCTTCCTCGGCAACCCCAGTTTCTTCGAGGGCGGCAACGGCGGCCGGGTCTCGCGCCTTGACTGGGAAGGCAACCTGGTCTGGGCCTTTGAATACTCGAATGATGACCACTGCCTGCACCACGACATCCAGCCGCTGCCCAACGGCAATATCCTGATGATCGCCTGGGAAAAGAAGACCAGGGCCGAGGCGATCGCCGCCGGCCGCGACCCGGCCTGGCTCTGGGACGCCGAACTCTGGCCCGACCACATAGTCGAAGTCCACCCGGCGGACAACACCATTGTCTGGGAATGGCATGTTTGGGATCACCTCATCCAGGATTCCGACTCAACCAAAGCCAACTACGGCGTGGTGGCCGATCACCCGGAGCTGGTCGACATCAACTACGTGAGCGACGGCTACGACGACTGGCTGCACACCAACTCCATTGACTATCACCCGCAGTTCGACCAGATCCTCCTCAGCATCCGCGACCTGAGTGAAGTCTGGGTGATCGACCACTCGACCACGACCGAAGAGGCCGGCGGCCACTCGGGCGGCCGTTGCGGGATGGGCGGCGACCTCCTCTACCGCTGGGGCAACCCGGGAGCGTACCGCGCCGGCTCGCTTTCGGACCAGAGGTTCTTCGGACAGCACGACGCCCGCTGGGTCGAGCCGGGCTTGTCCGGAGCCGGTCGCATCATGGTATTCAACAACGGACTGGGGCGTCCCGACGTCGACTACTCGACCGTGGAAGAGTTCATCCCGGCCTGCGACAGCGCGGGTATCTACGCAAGGCCCGCGCCCGGGACTCCCTTCGGACCGGCCGCGCCGTGCTGGACCTGGGGCAGCACGCCACCTGCGGACTTCTACTCCGAATACAAGTCCAGCGCGTTACGGCTTCCCAACGGCAACACCCTCATCTGTCGCGGCGACAACGGGTACTTCTTCGAAATCACGCCCGACTCGCAGACCGTGTGGCGCTACGTCAACCCGGCAGTTGACTCCACTCGCCTTTTCCAGGGCGATACCGCCAGAGACTACGGCTGGTTCTGGAAAGAAAACGCCACGTTCCGTATCACCCGCTACGCGCCCGACTACCCGGGCCTGCTCCACCGCGACCTCACTCCCGATTTCCCGCTCGAACGCTACCGGCGACCTTTCGCGTACGTGAACGAGGAGAGGCCCCGGCCAGTTCCGCCCAGGCTCTCTGTCTCACCCAACCCCTTCCGAAGTTCTGTCTCCATCGCCCTCGCCCCCTGCTCCCATAACCTCTCTCAATCTGCAATCTACAATCTAGAATCTGCAATGATCTACGACGCCTCCGGTCGCCTCGTCCGCACCCTATCCCTGCCCGCACACCTCGCCCCTGGCCCCGCCGCCCTCAGTTGGGATGCTCTCGACGCCTCCGGTCGCCGCTGCCCGCCCGGCGTCTACCTCTGCCGGGCTACCGCCTCCGGCCTGACGGCAACCGCCAAGCTGCTCTTGGGCGAGTAGCCGCCGCGGGCTCCGCATGCGCCTTGCCTTGCGGCACTCGCCTTGAGCACCACTCCTCCGTCATCCGCTCCCTCTCCTCGCAGCCGGCGAGCGCCCGCCTGGGGGAACGTCCTGCTTGAAAGCGGGAAAGTGCGGTCTGTGGCGTGTCCCGCAGCCCGTTGCGGCCCGCAACCCACGGGCAGGGACGTGACACCGTTTCCGTTGACAGGCGCGGGAGGATGGCCGTCGCTTCCCGACAACGATACGGCAGTACCGGACTGGCTCAAGACTACCGTCGAGGCCCATTGGCATGCCCCTGGTTACTAACCTGTGGATAACTCCCGGACAATGTGGACAGGACTGCTTCATACGGCCCTGCTCCATAGCCGGAAGGCAGGCTACCGGGCTGGCACATCCGTAGTGCCACGCAAGGCCGTCGGGATTTCCTGAGAGTCAACAGGTCATCTGGCAGGCGCCTTCCCCGGGCGGTACGTCAAGAACACAAGTGGTCGACGCCGGCACGACGCAAGGGCAGCAATTTGCCTGGGTGGGGTGGGGTCGGCCGGGAAACGGCGCTACGGCCGCGTTGTGATGAAACGCCGGCCGTCCTGCCGGCAAAGCAGTTCGACTACCTGTCGTCCGGTGAGCGCGGCGATGACTGTACCCGTGAAGGGCGCGGTCCATTGGCCTGCCATCCAGAGGCCGGCAAGCCCGGGCAGCTTGCGGAGCGGGTTCGTCCGCATGTTCTCCGGCGTGATGTACCAGCCGTCGGGTGACGCCTGCCAGTTGCCGGTGTAGCGCAAATAGGTCGCAGGCGTCGCCACATCCACCACTTCAACCTGGTCGCGGAAACCGGGCCAGCGTCGGTCGAGTTCGGCTATGGTCAGATCGGCGACCCGCTGTTTTTCGGTGTCGTACTGAGCGCGGTCCTGCACGACGTGGTCCCAGTACTCGTATCGGCACGGGTACCAGACTTCGACTGCGGACTTTCCCGGGGGCGCCATGGTCGGGTCAAACGAGTGATGGATTACCGAGAGCCATCTCCGTCCCTCGCCGGCGACTGTTATCGGCTGGTCAAGCGCGAAGCCGAGGCGGGCCGGCTCGTTCGACATGTCGCGCGCTACGCCGAGGCAAACTTGGACGATCGGTCGAACCGGCATCCACTCGGCATACATATGGCGGATCTTGTCGTCGAGGAAGCGGCCGC
>JAFGRF010000355.1 GCA_016935295.1 Caldifarciminota bacterium
GGACCCGGTCATCTCCGGCGAGGCGCTCTACTACCTGGCCGTCGCTCCGGAACTGGCCGAGGTCAGTGGACGCTTCTTCCATCTCACCATCGACGAGAAACCCGCGGCCCACGCCCTGGACCGGGAAATGGGACGACGAGTCTGGGACTTGAGTCTGCGGATGACCGGGCTCGGTCCCGTTTCCTGAGAGTCGCGGCCCGGCCGCTACCTCGCCGCGTCCGGCAGGCGGGCTACGAACATCGCCGCGTTGCGGCCATCGGCCACGGCCTCGACGGCGCTGCACGCGCCACGTACGACCGAACCGCATGCAAACATCCTGTCCTTCACCTTCAACCCATCGCCGGCGGGATCGAAGCCCGAGACGAGAGTCGTTGCCTCCCTCCCGGCCGCGATGACCAACGCGTCCAGGGATTGCGGCAGTTCCGCGAGGTCGGCGACACCCGCGTTGCCCGAGAACACGATGCCGGCCCGGATCACGCCGCTGATATCGCGCGTCCGAGCGTCCCTGGGCAGTGCGGCCGGGTCGAGGTCGAGCAGGCTGCCGCCTGGTTCAGGACGAGCATCGCGAAGCGTGACCTTCCATCCGGCCCGGGCAAGGAAGTATGCGCAGCTCAACCCCGCCGGACCGGCACCAACTACCGCCGCTTGCCGTGGTGTCGATTCGGGCGTATCTCCTGGCCAACCGCGCTCGGCCGCCTCGCGGCAGACCCACGCTTCGAGTTCGGCAATCCGCACCGGCCCGTCGGCAAAGCTCTTGCGCAGGCAGCGACGTTCGCAGGTCGGGTTCGGACGGCAGAGGTGAGCGCAGACCTCGGCCAGCGGATTGGTCTGACGGAGAGCCCGCGCCGCGCCCGCGAAGTTGCCGGCCTCGATGCGGCGCATCACGTTGCGCATGTCGTTCCCGGCCGGGCAGGCGCGCGTGCAGCCCGGCGCCTCGCAGTACTGGCACTCGCGCGCGAGCCGCCCTACCCGCGGCGGGTCGAGCGATTCGTCGGGCGCAGGCAACGGGTCGAGCGGCTTGCCTCTGACGATGTGGACCCGTTGGCGCTCAAACGCGCGGCGGCCGTACTCTGCCAGCCCGGCCGCGCGCAGGACGAGGTTGGCAGCGCCGATGCCCGATACCGTGACTGCGGGCGTGCCCATGCCCATCACCGTCGAGTCCCCGCAGAGGAAGAGGTTGGGCCAGTCGCTCTGCGCGTGCAGGCGTCTCATCAACTGCTGGCCGATTGCCTGTCGCGGTCCACCGACCGCGCCGCCGTTCTTCAGAGTGTAGCGCTCGATGGTGGCGGGCGTGCCGGCTTCGAGCACCAGGATGTTCTTGCGCAGGCTTGGGAACCGGGTTTCAATCTGGTCGAGCGTTCGCTCCACGGCCGCCGCCTTGCGTTCGCGGTAGGTACTGCTTCGGTACGCCTTGCTCCATGGGCTCGGCCAAGGCTTGGGTGAAGGGGCAATGGTCGTGATGACGTGCGTGCCGGGTGGGCAGATAGACGGGTCGTCGAGCGAGGATATGTAGAGCGTCAGGTCTCCCGGGTTCACGCCCTTGATGTCGGCGATTAGCATCTCGACCGGCAGGGTGCCCGGCGGAATCGCCTCAGCCTTTACTCCGATGTAGAGCACGAGGCTGGCATAGGTCGGGACCAGACCTTTCGCCCTCTCGGCGCGACCCGGCTTCTGGAACTCAGGCCGGATGAGCTTGCCGTAGAGGTTCCAGACGGTTACGCCGGCCACAGTCGCGCCGGCGTGAATGACGGTACCGTCTTCAAGCCGCACGCCGGTGGCAGCGCCGTTCTCGATGAGTATCTCGTCTACGCGCCGGCCGTAGAGCGCCTGCCCGCCTGCATCCTCGAGCGCTTTCTCCAGCGTCGATGAGTAGACCTGGGGCGAGCGGGCCGGGTAGTACGCACCGCCGACATGGTTGTCCACGAACATCGTCGCCGCGAGTATGGCCGGGGTCTCGGCCGCGGTGCAGTAGACGTATACCGAGCAGAGCTTGTCGAAGAACGCCATCAACTCCGGGTCTTTGACGAACCGGCGCAGCACCTTTTCGGCCGGCAGCGACAGCATCCGGAGCGAGGCGAGCATCGCTGCCGGGTGGCGCAGCAGCTTCTTCAGGTTCTCCTGCGGCGGAATCTCGGTCGGCGGCACCACCATCTGCTGGCTGGCGATGACGTTGGTGTAGAGCTTGTGCAGGTAGGAGTAGAGCCCGCGTACTTCGTCCGCCTGCTTCGGGAACGCAGCGCAGAGCTCGGCGACGAAGCGGTCATAGTCGGGCCAGAAGACAATTGGCCTGCCGTTGAAGTGCATCCTGAGCAGGGCTTCGTGCTCGATGACGTCGACGTCGGCCTCGAGTTCGTTCATCAGGAACCTGTGCGGGTTGACTCCGCGCTCGCCGAACCCGTACATCAGGGCGGTGCCGGTGTCAAAGGAGAAGCCCTTGCGCCGGAGCGTAGTACACATCCCGCCCGGCAGGTAGTGGTGCTCAATGAGCAAGGTCGACAGGCCGTGCCTGGCGACCAGTGCGGCCGCGGTCAGGCTCGAGAGGCCGGAGCCGACGACTACAACGTCGTAGCGGTCCCGGATTACCCCTTCCGCGAGCAGCCTAATTCCTCGTTCCTTTCGCGAGTGCGCCAACGATGCGATCCGCGGCCAGCTTTCCGGTCAGGATGGATACGGGCAGACCCGAAGGACTGAAAGTCCACTGGCCGGCCTGGTAGACATCCGGTACCGGCGTCAGCACCGACTTCGCTATCTGCGGCAGGCTGCTGACCGTCGGTATCGGGCGGTTCGTGAATGCCCAGCCGGTGATCGCACCGTCTGAGTTACCCGTGATCCGCTCAAGCGTAAGCGGCGTTGAATTGAACCGGTCGATGACTGCCGCCTTGAGACCGGGATAGATGCCTGCGTCCAGCACTTCGATGATGCCATCCGACATCAGGGTCCGGAACTCATCGCACCAGCCCAGCGTCTGGATGTGCCGGACCAGCGCGTAGTCAAACAGCAGGCTGACGATGAGCCCGGTCTTGCCATCGGGCGCAAGGCTGCTGTCCCGCAGTACGGGGATAGAGATCTCGTAGGTCGTGAGCGAGAGCAGCTTCCTGAGCCAGGCTTCGATACAAGACCTCTCGTCCGTGAAACCACCACCGCCGCGTAGCTCTGCGAGGTCGGCGCCTGACTGACCGGCCGCGCTCGGCGTATAGAAGAAGTGGGCGCTGGCTGTCTTGGCGAAGTGAGACTTGTCCAGATTCACGGTGACATAGACAGTGAAGACCGAATCCCCGCCGACCTTGTCCTTGAGTTCCTTCTGTTTCGCCCGGACGCGGGCAGTAGTTTTGCTGTCGCTGACCGATGCCAGATCGACTGAGCGATACAGCGCCTTCTGGTCCGCTGCCCAGACCAGCTTGCGATAGTGACAAGGCTGTCCCTTTGAATCAACCGCCAGGTTCCTCCCCGGTTCCAGTTTCACGACAGCGGTTTCGGTGTCTATCGCACCGCCGTGGGCAAGTACATAACCTTCTACTGCCCGGGCCAGAGTCCCGGTTCCGCCTCTGGGGTAACGGTAGTCGAGGTAGAGGCTGAAGTAGCTCAGGGCGAAGAACGCCGGCGTTTCGCGGAAGAAGTGCTGGGCGATGATGTCGGCTAGGGCCCGGTTCTGAGTGAGTCCGGAAAGGTGTTCGTACACGGGCCGCTTCAGCTTTGCGACTTTCGGCATGGTCAGCATGTAGCGCAGCAGCCAGGGCAGTATGGTTCCGAATACGTAGCCCGGGTTGTTCCTGAGGTCAAGGAAGAGGGGATTGTCGATGCCGTAGAGCACGTCCATGTAGCCCATGACTCTCTCGACCTCGGACATGATTCGGGCGATGTCTTCTCCCGAGGTCGGGAAGTGTCTTTCGAGGAGTCCCCTGTAGGCGCGCAGGTCCTCCTTTGCGCACACCCGGGCGACATCCCGGCCGATGCCGATGGAAACCGCGCTCGGTATGAACTCGACGTCCAACCCCAACTGACGGAGCATCGGCAGCACGATTCCCGAGTTCTCAATGGCCCTGATGCCGCCATCGAAAGTGAACCCGTCGTGCTCAAACGAATTCACCAGACCCCCGGTCTTCTTCTCCTTCTCGCAGAGGCGTACCTTGAGACCGGCCCTCGCAAGATAGGCGGCGGCGGTGAGCCCGGCCATTCCTCCGCCGACAACCAGCACGTCGCAGCCGCGGGGGTCTTTCGTCATTTCAGGTCAGTTGGGCGGCTAGTTTGCACTGCCCCGGACATATTCTGTACTGACATGCCGTCAAAGGCCATGGCCTTGGTCGCACGCGTGAGTGTAGTTAGAGCCGCCGTTCGTGTCAAAAGTGTGCCGGCCGCAGTTGGCCGACGCGTGCCGAACTTGGCGCGGCCCGCGGTTCTGGTAGAATTGCCGCCATGAACTGGGTTCTGCTGTTGCTGGCATTTGCATCAAACGGAGAGGGTACGGTCATCGACCGCGTGTTCGACCGGCTGGCAGAGAAGGACCGCAGGATCGCCGGGGTGAGCTATTTTGCGGTCTACCGGTACGAGGAGCAAGACCTGAAGACCGGAAAGGCCGGAGTGCTGGGCTGTACTAGGCGGGTGACATGGGAACGCGGAGGCAGGCGGCAGGAGCACGAGTTCCTCACGGTCAGCTCGAACGGGCGGGAACTGGCCGGCCGCGAGCGCGAGCGGGGAATCGCGGACCTGCGGCGCAAGGGACTGATGGCGACCGACTCGCGGATGCCGTTCTTCACTGACACGCGGGAGGACTACGACTACGAGGTCATTGCGTCGGGCACCTGTCACGGCCGCGATGTCTGGATTGTCGGATTCGAGCCACGGTCTCCGTCAGGCAGGACCGTGCGGGGACGGGCCTGGGTACTCAAGGACAGCTTCGACGTGGTGCGGATGAGCTTCCTGCCCGCGCGCCTCCCCTTTGTCGTCACTGACGCGAGCATGGTGCTTGACTACGGGCTGGCGGACGGAATCTGGGTGCCGGTACGATTCGACATGAGCATGGATCTGATGCTGAAAGTCCTCGTTGAGCTGATGCGCCGCCGCATCGTCATCGAGGACCTGTACAGCGACCACGTGTTCAGCCTCGACGCGGGAGAATAGCGGTGGCTTTGCGCGCCATGCTGATGGCCGCTGTCGGGTTGGTGTCCGGTTCTCTGATGTTCTCAACTTGGCTGGCGCGGCTGGCCGGCGCAGACGTCCGACGGGTCGGGGACGGCAATCCGGGTGCGGTTAACGCCTTCAAAGCCGCGGGACCGGTTGTCGGCAGCCTGGCGCTGCTGCTTGACTTCCTCAAAGGCTGGCTGCCCGTGGCCGCCGCCTACTGGTTGCTGGGCATCCGCGGCTGGTGGCTGGCTGCGGTCATTGTCGCACCCGTGCTCGGGCACGCCTTCTCGCCGTTCCTCCGGTTCCACGGCGGCAAAGCGATCACCGTGACCTTCGGAGTCTGGTCCGGCGTGACCTTGTGGGAGGCGCCATGCATGCTTGGTGGCGTGCTCGCCCTGTGCAAGCTGGTCTTCCGGCTCCGTGATGACTGGAGCACGCTGGTCGCTCTCGCGTTGCTGGTCGCGTACCTGCTTTGGCGACATCCCGAACCGGCGCTGGTTGCAGCCTGGGCGGCGAATACGGCGATCGTCGCCGCCAAGCACCTCAAGCTTCGATCTGCGTCGTAGGTATGCTCGGCTGGTTGGTTGACCCGACTCACATTCTCGGCTTCGTAGCGGTGCAGGCACTGGTTGCCCTCAGCAATGCCCTGCTGCTGAATCGGCTGGGTCGATTTCCGCAGACAGCGGCCAAGCCAAAAGTGTCACTGTTGGTGCCGGCCCGCGACGAAGAGGAGTCCATCGGTTCTTGCGTAACGTCGCTGCTCGCGCAGGACTACGGCGACCTCGAGGTCGTCGTGCTCGACGACGGCTCACAGGACCGCACAAGAGCTGTGCTTGCTGGACTCCAGTTTGAGCGGCTGCGCGTGCTCGAAGGACGACCGTTGCCGGATGGCTGGAACGGCAAGGCGTGGGCCTGCCAGCAACTGGCCGACTCCGCCCAGGGAGAATTGTTGCTCTTCACCGACGCCGACACGGTGTTTCAGCCGCGGACGGTCCGGCTGGCGGTGAATGCAATGGAGGCGACGGGTGCGGACCTGCTGACGGCTGTCACCGGGAATCGCGTCCCCACCCTGGGCGAGCAACTCACTGTGCCGTTCATGTCCTGGTCGATACTCTCCCTGCTGCCGCTCGCAGTGACCCGGCTGCTGCCGAAGAGCGTTGCCTTCACCGCTGCCAACGGCAAGTTCATGCTGTTCCGCCGAGAGGCGTATCGCTCGGTGGGCGGGCACGCTGCGGTGAAGGACCACGCCACCGAGGACATCGCTCTTGCCAAGTCCGTCAGGCGACAGGGGTATCGCTGGTGTCTGATGGATGCCACGCGTCTAGTGAGCGCGAGAATGTACTGCGGATTGATGGACGCGGTAGGCGGATTCAGCAAGAACCTGTTTGCATTGTTCAACTACCGTGTACTTGTCGCCTTGTTCGTCTGGACATGGCTGCTGACGATAACCTGGTATCCGATCGGCCTTGTGGCGGCGACGATTGCCACCGGCAATGCCATGCCCCTGGCGCCGGTAGCGACCCTCGCCCTCAGCGCCGGCATCTGGCTGCTGGCCTCGCTCAGGTTCGGTTTTCCCTTGCATCTCTTCCTGCTCGGCCCGGCAATTGTGACGGTGTCGGCCTTCACCGGCATCCGGGCGATGGTGCTGTCGCAGACGGGTCATGCCTGCTGGAAGGGCCGCCGCCTCGTGGCGCGAAAGCCGCGACTCATCTGAAACCGGCGCTGCGTACGACCCGGGCAGCGGAACGAGGCAGAATACCGCGACGATGGTTACACCGACAACTGGCTCGGTACGGTTTCGCTGTCGGTCGGGATGTACATCAAGTAGACACGAATGGACAACTGCGGGCAGGCGTCATCGCCTGCCCGCTTCGATTTGAGGCCTGTCTGTCCGCGCCCCGGGTCTATCTGCTATCGTCAGCGTGCATCCGTGGTTCTCTCTGCGTCCGTACTTCTGACTTCTAGCTTCTGACTTCTGCCTTCTGACTTCGGTCGTCCCGAGTACTAGACTGCTTCTATTGTGGTCGGCGGCTTGGCGGTGATGTTGTAGGTCACGCTCACCACGCCCGGCACCTCTTCCGTAATCCGCTTGGCCAGCTTCTCCAATGTCTCGTAGGGGAGACGCGTCACGGTCGCGGTCACCGCGTCCTTGCTCTCGAAGCAGCGAACCTCGACCTGGAGGCCATAGTCCCGCTTGCCGTTCCTCATCCCCGTGACCTTGTCGTTGTGCAGGATCGCCAGCCACTGGAAC
>JAFGRF010000049.1 GCA_016935295.1 Caldifarciminota bacterium
CGTCATGGCTTCGGTAATGGCGTTGCCGGCCGTGGTTATTGTGCGGGCGAGGTCAAGCCGGTCGCCCTTGATGAACACCATGTCGGTGAACTCGGCCCCGATGTCGAGCAGACAGATGGTCTCCTCCGGCCCGACCTTGCCGTACTTCCTCGCTGCCGCCTGCAGGGCGAAGGGGATAACGCCGATGCCGGTCGGTTCGAGGCCGGCCTTACGCAGGGTCGAGATGTGGTCGGAAACGATGTCCTTGCGCGCGGCCACGACCATCACGTTGTCCTTGACCGCACCGGCTTCGCGCACCGGACCCAGGGTCTTGAAATCGAGGATTGCTTCGTCGACGGTGAACGGTGAGTACTTCTCGAGCCGGAGCATGATCGCGTCCTTGAGCTCGCGGCGGTTCATCTTCGGGAACGGGGCCTGACGCAGACTTACCGACGGCCCCGATACGAAGCTGAACACCTCACCGGGCTTATAGTCCTTCACCAGCTCGCGCAGGATGGAGGGAACGTCGAACGCCTCGCCGATTTCCTTCAGGCCGTAATCGGTGACGCGGCCGCCTTCCACCTTCACGAACTTCACCGAATTGGAACCGATATCCAGGCAGAGCGTGCCCTTGCCGCCGCCGCCGAAAAGGTTGCCGAAAACGCTACCGGTTGCCAATATTCCTCCTTATGTCTAACATCAAGGGACGGTGACGGTTATGTCTGAACCGTCGCTGAAGCGAAAGTCGAATGTCTGGCCCGACACGTAGAAGGTGTCGGCCGCTGATGGCGGTGGTGGATTGATCACTTCCCGCTTGAAGAAACTGCCGAAGTAAACTTCCACTATCTGCGAGCTGTTCGGCGCAATCGCCACGGTCGAAGTGAAATTAACCGTGTCGCCCGGCCCGGTTCCGGGCATTCCGTCAGGTACCGGGTAGCCGGCGTGGTCCGTACCGATGCGGAAATCCCTCATCCAGGCGTCATCGGGCGTGTCGTAGAACTCGAGCCAGTTGAGGTACGCGGTATCGGTCTGGTCGTTCACGACTCTCAGCATGAACCCGTTCTTACCGAGTTCGTCAACCATCGGTGGGCCGACCACGTGCAGCTTGTTCCAGAACGACGACGTGAACCTGAAATCTACTATCGTCTTGGACCGGGGCACAACCGTCACGTACCGTACCAGCGAGTCGGTCGACGACCTTCTGGCCACCAGCTTGTGTATGCCGATCGGTACCTGCCGGGGCGCGGAGAACTCGTAGTACCCGCTGGCAAGCGGAACCACCATCGCGGTGTCCTTCCCGAGGTGGGCATCGGGATTGTTGTAGGTCAGGTAGACGTAGAAGGTAGTCAGTGCCTGGTCGCCCGGTGGAAGGCCGTCTCTGTCGGTAATGGTGCCGGCGATTGTGTTGCTGCTGAGCTGGTCCAGATCGTCGGCAGGTTTCACTGTCATCGAGTATTTTCCGCCACCGGAGCTCTGTATCTCAAATGCTGGGGTCCCAATAGGGTATCGGTACTTGTCGCCCCATCCGTCAAAGAGGTAGCTCGTGTCGTCGCTACCATACGCCAGCTTGAAGTACGGCCCATGCCAGTACGGGCTGCCTGTGGTGTTTTGCACCAGTTCCCTCAGGGAATCCGGGAGTTTCTCCATATCTCCGTAGTATCCGAAGTCAACCCGCCGTCCATCGTAGGTCAGGTCGGGGTTGCCGACCATCGCGTGAACCAGCTTGTTCATCTCAGCCGTGGTCTGGTCGAAGAGCCCGCGGTCCCGCGTCGCGTCAATCGTACGCAGAGCAACCGTGCTCAGGATGCCGATGATGAGCAACACCACCAGCAACTCCATCAAAGTAAAACCCTGTCTGTCTTTCACGTCACACTTCCTTAGGGCCCCAGCGGCCATTCCTTGGGTATCCGTAGAACAACATCGTTGGCACCGACTCCGGGGTAGACCGGCACTTCCTGAATCGCAAACACGGAATCGGGACTCGGCAGGGCGTAGTAGTACAGAGCCACGAGCCGGTGCGTCCCCTGGGGAATGCCGAAATAGTCGAACCTGGCCGCGCCTTCTTCGTTTCGTTCGTCAATGTACATGAAGCCGCCCTTGGGGTAGTAGAACCTGACTCGCAGCTTGTCATATACCGAGGTCGGTGCATCGTTGCCCCGGACGTCCACAATCCGGCCATGCACCTCATTCTGCACCAGGGCTGCGTATGAGTACGGAAAGAGCACTGTCTGCCATCGGCTCCTGTCGACCACGCCACGGCCGCCGTAGCTCCGCACCCAGAGGCTCTCGGGAACCTTGTAGCGCTCATAGCCGTAGACAATCGTATCGCCCCAGCCGTCCATCCGGTATCCGTCGACTGACTGGTTGAAGGTGGAACGGATGTACGGTCCGCGCCAGACGCTGTCGGGGGCCGGCGGCCGGACTACGAGTTCCTGCAGGCTGTTCGGCAGCCGGCCTTCGTCGCCGATGAATCCGAAGTCGGCCCGCGAGCCGGCGACGATATAGTCCGGGTCGCCGACGATGACCTGGACCAACCGGTCCAGCTTCTGGGCCGTTGTCTGGGCCCGTCCCCGTTCGAGCGTTACGTCCCATGTCCTCACCGCGGCGGTAAGGACTATGCTGAGTATCATCAACACGACGAGAAGCTCGAGCAGGGTTACGCCGCGGTCCTGCCGGTGTATTGGGGTGGTCATCAGAACATCACCACTATGTCGTCGCTGTCATGAACGCCGGGGTCGACACCGAAGAAGAGCCCGTTCGGGCCTGCGCTCCAGAGCCCCAGAGTCTCGGTGCCGCTTGCGGGGAAGTACCGGTAGGGCGTGCCCCACGCGTCGGAGCGATAGCCCAGGTTGCCGTCCTCCCGCACATAGGCACCGTTCCACCCCTTCTTGAGGTATGGATCCCAGGCTTCCAGGAGAGGAACCTTGCCAGGGTACGTTATGCGTCCGTACTCCCCTGTGTCCAGGGTCCTCGAGGCGAGCTCGATCAGGTCGCGCGGATAGCGGCGCATATCGTTGTGGAATCCAACCATAACCATTTCGCCGCCCACCCGAACGTCCGGGTCGCCGACGATGGCGTCGCGGAGCATCCGCATTTCCTGCATGGTGGCGACTCTGCGAGCGTTGGTCGTGACTCGGCCTACGATTGTCGGGACGAAGAAAGCGAGGATGATCCCCAGAACGGAGATCACGACCAGCAATTCGACTAGCGTGAACCCGCGCGCTTTGCGTGAAGTGCTGCTCACCGCGTGAATTATAGAAACACGCCCCAGCAGTGTCAAGGATGAAAACGGAGTCATATTAACCCCTAACTGTGCAGCAGGAAGATGACTGCTTCGTCTTCCTGGTTGAACGTCCGCATCGAGACGCCACCCCGGCCGATTCCGACAAGCCCGTAGCCGGTCGGCCACTCGGCGCCATCCGGCGTCCAGATACCGTAGATAATTGCGCCGTACTCGTAGTCGTACTGGTCGTTGGGTCCGCCTTCGGTGTCGTCACTCAGGTCGGACTCTCTGTCATAGTCCTCGGGGTTGAACTCGTCCGGGTCCATCTGCACCCCGGTCCAGGGGTTCGTAGGCAACGTCCCTATCTCCTGGTCGAATACTCCGCCGGGGAAGACATAGCCGTAGCCATCCTCGTAGAAATCCTCGGCGTAGTGGCCCTGCTCCGCGTGGTACTCCTCAATTACTACTTGGACGTTGTGGAGTGTCATCTTCATGGCGGCTTCGCGGGCCTGCTCGCGTACACCGGCGATCCTGGGGATGGTCATTGCCATCAATATACCCAGTATCAGAATAACAACCAGCAGCTCTATCAGCGTAAAGCCTCTATTATCGTGGCGCATGGTTTCTCCTTACTTCAGTTATAGGGCAATAACGCCATCCTGTCAAGTTACGCTTCTACCCGCGCTGATTCGGCGGAGTCGTCGTAAGGACTTTTCCTTCCATGAGATAAAAGCGGCCGCCGAACGGCTCCTCAGGTATCCGGTCCACATACCCGGAATCCAGCAACTCACGCAGGTCGGCAGGCAGCCGCAGGCGGTCTTCCTGGAAGCGGTGGACCGCCTTCTGCAGGCGGTCGGTCGCCTCGGACAGGTCGAGGTTCTTCAGTTGCCGGACGACCAGGGCCTTCAGCGCCCGGTTCTCGGTACCTTTCAATATGTCCAGCCACATCTCGCGCGCCGTCTGGTAGTCCCCGGCTTTGGCCTTGGCGATCGCGGCCCAGCGGCCGAGTATGAACCAGGCGTTGGGCATCTTCGACGCTACCTCGAAAAAGGTACTCGCCCGGCCGTAGTCATGCAGCAGCATGTAGCAGATGAAGCCGGCGTCAAACGGAATCTGCCAGCTTAGCGGGTTGGCTTTCATGCCCCTGGTGAGGAAGTCGATGGCCTCATGCGGCTTGCCGGCGTCCCATGCCAGCGTAATCGCTCCGAAGTGGTACGCGCCGATGAACCTCGGGTCGAGGGACGTGAGGATGTCGAACACGTGGCCCAGCCACTCGTACTTGCGGTCGGACATCAGGTGGTAGCCGTAGTACTGGATGCCGCGCAGCCATATGAAATCGGCGGCAAGGCTCTGGAACTCGATCGAGGCCTCGCGCGCGAACCGGCCGGACGGGAAGTACGCCATCTCCTCAACCGCCTTTTCTCGCGCGCGGCTCTCACCGGCCCGGTCGATGGAAAGCTGAAGCAGGTAGGCCCCGACGAAACCCCACACGATCAGAACCGCAGGCAGGATGCTGGCCAGCGGGCCCGCGCGTCCGGGCACGCAGGCTCGCGGCGTGACCTCGGTCAGCACCGGACTAGAACTCCCTGCGGTTGAATATCGCCGCGGAAATCAGGAGCACGGTCGCCGCGTAGACCAGCGCGTACAGCCCGGGAAGCAGCAAGGCGGACGGACCCAGCGGCACGCCGTACACCACCTCCGGCCGGATGTTGAAATTGGCCAGGTTGGGAAGGACGTAGTAGGAGAAATAGCTCACCGCCTTGACCACCGGCGACGGGCTGATCGCCGCCAGCAGCTTCAGGTCCCGGGACATGTGGCCTACGAAGTATACGGCGAACGTGAAGACCGCGCCGGTAATCGGCGTGGAGAAACTGGAGAACAGCACCGCCACCGCGGTCAGGATAGCCAGCTCGAACAGCGTCATCAGGACTGCCAGGAGCAGATAGAGCGGGGCGCCGACTCCCAGGACGAGCAGAATCAGGTAGAAAGCCGCGGTCATCACCACCAGGCTCACGACCAGAACCGCCATCAACCCGAGGTACTTGCCGAGTATGAACTCCCAGCGCCGGACCGGCTTGGCCAGCATGATGTAGATGGTCCGCCTCTCGACCTCCCGGTAGACGATGCGGCCGCCGACGAGAATCGAGATGAGCACGCAGAACAGCGTAATCGCCGACAGCCCGATGTCCTTGATGATCTTGGCTTCCTCGCCCAGCGCCAGAGGCTGAATTACGCGGGAACTGCCCATGACCACCACCGCGAAGATGATCAGGGTAACCAGCACCTTGTCGCGCACCGATTCGCGGAACGTGTTCAGCGCGATCCCGGAAATGCGGTCAATCACGCGACCTCCCGGCCTTCGCGACATGCGCCATGAAGAAGTCCTCAAGCGTCCGGCGGTGGGGCACGATTCCGACCACACGGATTCCTCCGACTTCCCGGCTGATGGCCATGATCCTGTCTACCTCTTCCTCGCCCTTGACCGTGAGCAGCAGTTCGTCTCCGGACCTGAGCGAGTGCTGCGATACGCGTTCCAGGATCTTCTGCGTCTTTCCGGTCACGCCCCTGACCGTGACCTCTATCGACTCGACATCGCCGGTCAGTATCTCACTGAGCCGGCCCACCTCGACCATGCGGCCCTCTATGACGATACCGACGCGGTCGCAGATCATCTCCACGTCCGAGAGAATGTGGGTGGAGAAGAAAACGGTCTTGCCCCGGTCGCGCAGGTCGACAATGACGTCGCGGAATTCCTTGCGGCCGATTGGGTCAAGTCCACCCATCGGCTCGTCCAGCACGACGAGCTCGGGATCGGCCACGAGCGCCTGGGCGATTCCCACCCGCTGCAGCATGCCGCGCGAGAAGCCGCGCATCTGGATGTCGGCCGCGTTCTCCATGCGGAGCAGACGCAGCAGCCCGGTGACGCGGCCCGCCGTCTCCGACTTCGTCACCGCCGACAGGCGCGCGGCCAGAACCAGGAACTCCCGGGCTGTGAGGTGGTCGTAGAAGTACGGCGACTCCGGCAGGAATCCGAGCCTCGCCTTGGCCTTCGCATCGCGCGGCGGCCGGCCGAAAACCTGTGCTGTGCCGGATGTGGGTTCGGTCAACCCCATGAGGATCTTGATCAGCGTCGTCTTGCCGGCACCATTGGGGCCGAGAAACCCGAATATCTCGCCCTTTTCCACCTCGAGGCTGATGTCGTCGAGCGCCCGTATCCGCTTCATGCGGAACCCGGAGTGATAGACCTTGCTCAGCCGGATGACACTGATCACAGGTTCGGGCAGACTCGCCATGCAGACCGATTATAGAAGGGGCCGCAACGGTGTCAAGCAGGCCGAGCCGGCCTGAATCCGGAGCAGCTGGCCACGAAGACATGAAGACCGAGTGAAACGGACCAGTGGGTCCCGCACCCGTTCGCTTCGTGCCCTCGTGGCCTCAATACCGACCCTGCAGAACCGGGCGCGAGCGGGCAAGACAAAGGGCGGGGCCTTGCGGCCCCGCCCTTCTGCTCTCGCTGGAGAGCTAGTTGTGCAGCACGAAGTAGATGAACTCTTCGTTCACCTCGTCGCGGTCGAACATCGGCTGCGTTATGTCACGGCCGAAGCCGCAGATGCCGTATTCCTGTACGACAAGCAGCGGGTTGGTGTCCGGGACATAACCGAGCACCTCGATCGTGCCCTGCAGCTCGTTCTCGGCTGCGAGGTCGGCGTACGGACAGTCGTCGTCGTCGCTGCGGACCTTGGCGTTGTAGCCCTGCTCGTCAAGGTAGTCGGTGAGGTACAGCAGGTCCTCGTCCTCGTAGTTGTAGCGCTGGCCGGTGTAGGGGTTCAGCGGCGGGTTGCCGAAAATCGGCGAACCATCGACCCCGATCGGGTCGCCGCCCGGGAAGTACGCGAAGAAGATGTCCTCGTAGTCGGTCCAGTCTGATTCCTCGCTCGGGTAGTTGCCCATGTGGTCGGTGGCGTACGCTTCGAGGCACGTCTGCACGACGTGCATGTTGTTCTTGACGGAGGTGCGGCGGGCACGCTCCTGGAACAGCACGAAGTTCGGGATGATGAGGGCGAGCAGGATGCCGATGATGAGGATGACGACGAGAAGTTCGATAAGTGTGAAGCCCTTCTTATTCATTTTTGGTCTTCACCTCCTCTCTTTTTTGGATTTCGGATGAGCGGCAACGGCAACACGCACAGGCGCAGACCGGATGAAATCCGGACACTCCTATACCGCATAGCCGCTACCATACTCGCGAAATGATAGCCCCCTAGGTATCCGTGTCAACAAAAACGAGATCGGACTCGTCCGGTCGCCCAGACGGTTGCGACAGAAGAAAAACCCGGCAGCGACCTACTCTCCCATGCCGTTGCCAGCACAGTACCATCGGCCCTGGAGGGCTTAACGTCTCTGTTCGGAATGGGAAGAGGTGTGGCCCCTCCGGTATCACCGCCGGGAATTCAAACTCCAGAATGTAAAAAGGAGAAGAAGCAGACCGAAATCTCAAGCCGCACGGCTGATTAGTACCACTCGGCTGCACGCATTACTGCGCTTCCACCTGTGGCCTATTGCCTGGTAGTCTGCCAGGAGCCTTCAGGGTGACTCCCCTTGCGGGGGTCACACGGGAAACCTAATCTTGGGGTGGGCTTCCCGCTTAGATGCCTTCAGCGGTTATCCCTTCCGTACTTGACTACCGAGCAGTGCCCTTGGCAGGACAGCTCGTACATCAGAGGTACGTTCATCCAGGTCCTCTCGTACTATGGACGACTCCCCTCAAGTTTCCTACGCCCACGATGGATAGAGTCCGAACTGTCTCACGACGTTCTGAACCCAGCTCACGTACCGCTTTAATGGGCGAACAGACCAA
>JAFGRF010000356.1 GCA_016935295.1 Caldifarciminota bacterium
AGGCTGGTACCTCCGGGCGGCTTTTTTCGGAACAGCAGTATCCTTTGTCGGCCTCGTCATGACTCGCTTTCGCGCAGCTATTGGCTAATTGCCTACGGGTCTAGTCTACGCCATCCCGCCCGCCAGTCAAGCACCCGGGCCACAGAACGGCGCGGTACAGGCAATTGTCACTTCGTAGTTCCCACCACCTGTGACAACGACAGCGCCATGAGGCGCCCCGTCACCGCGCATCTGGATGGGCGCATCTGCCTATCGACGCCGAGCCGACATCAGGAGATGGTACGTTGGCTGCAGTCCACGCAGTAACCCGGGGCCCAGTATCTACACCGCGCATTGATGACGTTCGGCGCCAACGGCTCAATGGTGCTGATCTTGCAGGCGCTAAGTACCCTCTCTTCCGGAGTCGCCCTAGTGAAGATCTTCAGCGTGGGCGTGCTCCATTTCTTCCTATCAGTGTCTTCCATGGCACCTTCCTCCTTGGTTGTGTCGTTTGTCAGGATGATACTCCCGCGGTCGCCGTGTCCAATCGGATAGCGCCGTCCGAGCGGTCTTCCCTCGTCTCCGATCCGGGCATTGTCCACTCACCCTCTCCGGTCTTCCGCCCTCGGTCGTTGCCACGACTCAGCACCGCTGCCCGCGCGTGGGCGACGCGGCAGAAGTATTCCACTACCGCGTCCATCTCGCCGGTTTCGAGATACGCATGCGCCGGGCACCACAGGCAGAGGTTGATTATCGGACAGACCCGGCAGTGTTCGAGGAATTCCTCCCGACTCGAACGCAGGTTGCGCGCACGTGGGACATGCTCCTTCCAGGCCTCAGCCAGCGTGCCGCGCCGCAGGTCATAGACCGTGTCCGGATGCCACAGGGAAGAGCAGAGCCTGAACTTGCCGTCGTAGCTGATGCTGAAGCTGCCATTCCCCGCCCCGCAGTGGAACAAGTGATTGCAGGCCGCGTACTCCTGCTCGGGGAGAATCAGCTCACTGCAAGCCTTCCGCAATGCTCCGAATCGTTCCGCGTCGTCGCGCTCTATCGCGACAATCTCTTCCGGGCTGAGTCGTTCAGCCCTTATCTCTGCGTTGCGCGCCTGGTTGCCGTCGAAGCGCAGGTGCAGGAGTGGGTCGAACCGGTAGTAGTCCTTGGTGCGGGCGCGGCAGAAACGTGCGATCTCATCCAGTTCGTGGATGTTCGAGCGGAGGGCCATTGCCTTCAGGCGCACCTTCACGCCGCCCGAGAGCAGCGAATCCAGCCCCCGCACGAAGGCCCGGAACGAACCCACACGTCGCGTTGCCCGTTCGTAGGTGGATTCGGTAGCGCCATAGATCGTAACCTCGATATCGCGCGGCGGGTACCTGCGAAATAGCTCGACATGCTCTTGCGAAACCAGGCAGGCGTTGGTGAAAACAGAAACAAGCAATCCCAGACGCTTGAGCATCAGGTACAGCTCAAAGAAGTCCTCGCGCAGCAACGGTTCCCCGCCTGTCAGCAGGCACCACATGGCGCCCATCGCTACTGCCTCGCGGCCGATGCGTTCGATTTCGGCGAGTGACAGCTCCTTTGCCCTGGCCTCTGCGTCCCCCGCCGGCAGGTTGATGTAGCAGTGCCGGCAGTTGTTGTCGCAGCGCGCAGTGACTTCGAGGTCGAAAGAAATCGGCGCTCGCCGTTCCTTCATGCGCTCCCAGAGTTCGAAGCGGGGAAGAGGGGTGCTGGCGGAGTAGGTTGAGGTTGAGGCAGGGCCGGAAGGAGAAGAGGGACGGATTTCTTGGTTCATCTTGACCTCAGCCTCTACCTCAACCTTTCAGTTCTGTTGCGCCAGTCCGAGACCTCCCAGGCACGTTCACCATCCCGCAGCAAGCCCAAGTCGCGGGCCTGAGCATGGGCAACCTGACACAGGTACTCGACCGGCGTGTCGAGCGTGCCATTCTCGGCCCAGGACTTGGCCGGGCACTGCTCGCACAGGCCCTTCAGGAAACAGCGACCGCAGCGGTCAAGATAGTCGGCGTTTGTGGCTCTCGTTTCTCGCAGGCGTGGGAAGCAACTCTTGAGCGCTTCCTGTAGCGAGCCCCTCTTGAGATCGTAGGTCATGTCCGGGTGGCGCAGCATCATGCACATCTGTGCACGGCCATAGGCGTCTACGGACGCGCCCTGACCCGCGCCGCAGGAGAACAACCTGTCTCCGGGTGGGCCCATGAACCTGGAGCAGAACTGGGCCATCTCATCGCGGTAGGCCTGGCGACGACGATTGAGGGCTGCCACGCCCTCCGCGGGTGCAACCCGGAGGCTGGCAATCTGCCGATTTTTCGCCGGAGAATCGCGCCGTCCCCTCAAGTCCAAGAACATGGAGTAGCCTGGCGGGCGGTCCATCCCGGAGAGAGTAGCGGCCCAGGCCTCAAGCTCATCCATCTCGTCGCGATTCGGCGGCAGCAGCGCCCCCTTCACTATGAACGGCACGCGGCGGTCGAGCAGCAAGTCCACACCCATCCGGAACTCGGCGTACGATCCCGGCACCCGTGACACCGCTTCGTAGGACTCCGGCTTCATGCCGTAGACCGTGACTTCAACCGACTCGCCGGGCGGGATGCGGGCAAACAGGTCGGCAAGCTGAGGCGTGACGAGCCGGGCGTTGGTGAAGAGCAGCACCTTCATGCCCAGCCGTCGGGTGAACAGGTACAATTCCCGGAAATCATCGCGTAGCAGGGGTTCGCCGCCGGTCAACCGCACCGAGAGGCAACCGAGCGCAGCAGCCTCGGTGAGAACGCGCTTGACGCCGGCGGTTGACATCTCCTTCTTCCGCGCATGACGGTCTTCCGCGGGCAAGTTGATGCAGCAGTGAATGCAGTTGTTGTTGCAGCGCTCGGTCAGCTCGATATCGAGACGGCCAAGCAGTGGCTTCTGCTTCGGCCAGAGCCCGGCCCAGTCAGCTTCGCCCTTCTGAACGTAGCGGGAAGTAGCCGTCATCGCGTTGTGCTCGGGACACGATCTGAATTGCCCGGGGCGCTTCGGTCATGTCCCTGCGCGGCGCGGCTTCGGGCAAGTCCCAGAATCCGCTCCACAATTCGGCCGCTCTTGTCGAACTCCATAGTGTAGCAGGGAATCTCGCGGGCAAGTGCTTCAACGGCGGCGAGCGTCCTATGCCACCAGCCCGTCGTCTCCAGCGGACGAATCACGCAGGCCAGCATGAGCTGGAGCGCTTCACGGCGGTCGGTGACCGGAACAAGGCGGTTGTCAGCCGACTGTTTGATGAACAGGATAGCCCGAAGCGGTGCCGATGATGCCGAGACGAGAGGGACCTCACCTTGACTCCACGTGCCGTAGACCCGAAAACCACCGGCCTCGCGGCGAACGATGTTACGGTCGTCGCACAGAATCTCGGCCCGGTCCTGAATCAGCTTCACCGCAGTTGACTTGCCGGCCCCGGAGTGGCCAACAAACAGCAGACCGGTTCCGTCCGACTCGGGATAGGCGCGTGCGCCCGGGTCTGAGCCGGGTCGGACGATGGCTCCGGCCGAGTGGAAGAGACAGCCGTCGCGATCGGCAAGAAGCTGGGCCAAAAGAATCTGGTCCGTGGGCAACAGCGTGAGCGAATGCAGGTTTCCCTGCCGGAAGACCGCATCGTCCGGATGGTAGACCTCACCCCGCGAGTAGTCGTGGTTGAAGACGACTACGCGGTGCAGTTCGCGGTCGTCAGGGTCAGGCGAGATACCCAGGTAGACCCATGACCGCCCCTTGCGGAATACAGCCCATGGCGGTCTGCGGTATACCTGTTGCCCAAGTTCATCAGTCTTGACTTCCGGTAGCTTGAAGTGGTGGCGAACGACGACCGTATCATGACCAGGACCGTCCGTCTGAAACCCTCGGAACTTGGCATGAAACGTCTGGCCGGTGAACGGCAAGTCCGATTCGACCTGCATAGTGACCCCTGCTGTCTCGAAGTAGCGGCGATGATCCTGCTGCCATTTCTCCCTGGATCGTCGACTCGCGCGCGCCGCAGCGCACAGGTACTCCACTTTCGCCCCATACCGACCGTGTTCCAAA